>NZ_LWFT01000548.1:0-10361 GCF_001635105.1 Oleiphilus sp. HI0079 | reverse complement strand
TGGTTCCGAACGTTACAAGAAGCACGATATGAAATTGATCTGTGGCAGCAGCACTACAATCATGAACGGCCACATAGCTCGCTTAATTATTTAACACCGGTAGCCTTCGCGAAGAAGGTTGCATAATATGGAATTTCTCATTGATGGAGTGGTACTAATCAAGGGGAAAGGTCAATGTCATGCAAATTTAGATGCAGCCTTGCAGCTGAAAGGAGTTTTCTCATCAGAGGTTTATCTAATTTGAGGTAGCTTCCCTCTCCTAACTTCTCATCGGCTATGCTATGTATAAGCCGTTGTACCTTTGAAACTCGTATGTACGCTATTTCGCGTTCTGTGTTCCGGTAAATCTCCTCGCAAAGTGAATTAATACGTTCACTAATACCTTGGTACCCCCATCTCCCTCCACGTCTCTTTATAGCGGAATCATCAAATGCGGGGCCTAAGCTTTCTTTGAGCACTCCCCTGATCATTACTGGGAGGGTTTTGTTTTGTTTTGCAAGGTCTGCAAAAGTGCTATTCAGGTATTCTGCAGCGATATGTTTATTCGCAAGGAAGTCGACACTGTCATTTAAAATCTTTTGTATAGTTTTAGTGCGAATCTCATCAGATGTTTTAAGATGTGCAACTGCTTTGATAAAAGACCTTCGTCTTTCTCTCCATTTTGCCTCTAGCTCAGCCTGATGTTCTTCTCTTTTTTCGATTTTACTATCAGATTCACCTTCAAGTGAATCAATATGAAACCATATGTCTTCTGCTCCAGAACCCACATAGTTGCCTTCATCGTATGTATAACTCATTTACTGATTTCGCTTAATCTAAAATTATTGGTATTAAGGTTTTTGAATGTATTCACAAGGGAGATCACTTTTATTATTCAAGACGCATTATACAAGTATTAGTCTTCATCGCTTGGCTAGAAATGCGAAGGGTCGGAATGATCGCTTCTGGTTCACCAGTCCGTTTACCGCAAAGATGAGTGAGCCGAGTAGATATGCTCCCACAATTATGTTGAGCCCGGGGACCGCAAGTGCGGTGAAAATGGCTGCGTATTTTGCAGCTTTTACGCCCAGCGTTTTAAGCGACAGCTCTTTGAATTCATCCAACGTTATTCGGCCTGAGCGGTAACGTCGCCAAAGTTCAAATACAATTATTCCTGCGGAGGCGGCAACCAGCGGCGGGAAATAGTTCCAAAGGGTCTCTTCAGCGTCATCGTCAATTTCAACCATGCGGTCTACAAAATCCTCGACACGGATCGTCAAATCTTCATTGCTAAAACCTGATGATGGGATTCCCATGCGATCGGACAATTCTTCAGTGACATATATTTCGGTATCTGGATTTGAATCGATCCAAGCACTAATAGCACTCATGTCATCGGTGGCTTTTAGCTGAACATCCCAAGCATGCGCCGTTTTCTCATCGAGCAATTGGACATCAACGGTTCGATGATTAGTATCAGGAAATAGCGCGGCAACAACCGAATCACCATCTTCATTCTCAAGTCGTTGGAACTCCATTTCGTGGAGGATACCTTTGACGTTGTTAACTAGACCTCCTATCTGAGAATCGTCATAAGACGCTAACCTCTCGGCAGTATCTGAGACTGACAGATCCCATTCTTGGGATGAACGACGCAGTGCTGCGAGCACGGCGTAGTCTTCTTCCAGTAATTCTGGGTCAGGTGAAAAAGCAATCTTCCCCAATGTCGAAAGTATGGCCGTTTCATCGAATCTTCTGGAGATGTAAGAGTGCTTGATCAAAACTCATCTCTCTTCGATAAGACTTCATCTTTTGCAGCTTTGGCTTGTTGCTTTCCTTCTTCCCGCAATTGGCCCCACATGCTTTTTATATCTACGTTACTGACGGTTTGACCCTTGGACTTTTTCTCCAAATAGAAATCCATAATGCGGCCTATTGCATAGGTTAGTCCGTACACTAAGGGGATAGTTGTAAAGCCAGCGAGAAACGGGAGTCCAACTTTGTATAAACCTAGCGCCGCTTGTTGTGCGGCCATGCCTAATCCAACAACCCCGGCAATCTCTTTCAATAGGTCCGTCGCTTCTGCGTCCGACAGAGGCATTCCGCGGATCGCACTAAGTCGGACGCCCATATACGCTTGAATTGGTGTTAGTACAAATATGTCGGCAAATGGTATTGGTTGGACCGCAACAGCGGCGCATGTGACCGAAAATATGTGAATAATTCGAGAGCGTTTTTGATCATCCGAAAGATCAGTTCGGCTTTCAATGTCTGTGATTTCAGCAGAGATTTTCTTCTTCGCTGATTCGATTATGTCCACCGCACTCTCCCTAGCTCAGTTTTTTACTCTTTCCAATGTATCCTATTTCCGACTGATTTTGAAAGCAGGGAACCAGTCAGAAATAAGTCTTAGCTTTGCGACAGTATTGAAACGTCGCAAAGCATGTTTGACCTTAACCTAGCTAGGATCAGCGGTGTCCACAACCTTCATAATGGAACGCTGATCGATCTTAAAAAGACCACGTCGTTTCGTACCAGTTTTTGTTTCGGCGCGAACGGCATAGCCTTCATTGAGAACTAGGTTTTTCATTTCTTGTTCGTCCATGATTTCTTTGCCTGCCTCCTTAGTGTTTCCACCAGTACCACCTTTGGAAACACGAAATGCAACTTGTCCGTTATCGCGGTTTTTCATTCTAACCGGATAAAGCTTATCTCCTGATTCATGGAGCAAGTAAAATAAGTTACTGTACTTTTCATTGCCGCGGGTTTTCAGCCAACGATCTAGTTCTTTTGCTGTGACCAATGTTTTAGCTCCTTTTTTGTATGTCATAAGTCTGTCCTTATTATTTGGTTGCGTTGCATTTCGCACTGCCTTTTCAGTCATGCGAGCAAGCAGTGAGACTTGATACAGGGTGAAAGTGTCTGACTCTGCGTAACCGCTAATCCAAAGGTCTTCGGGGGCATCCCGCCCTAGTTCAGAGTCGAGCTCAGCGCGCAGAGTGCATAGCGCAGCGATGTTTTCACAGTTTAAAGGGATATCAACATCTCCCATATTCTCGGCGATAGTGCGAGTGACCGATATGAGCATGCCTAAGTCTAGGGCCTCTTCGCTGTGAACAAATCTATTAATTCCGTTTATGGCGTAGTTATACGCTTTCTCGAGAGCGGCCAATACATCCGAGGAAGCATCCTGATCTACGTAAGCTTCTATGCCTTCCGTCCATGGCACGATTCCGCGCAAGGCGTTGTACGCATAGAGCAAACCTGCGTGTCCGTTTAGGATCTCGCTTTTTGCTTCTTCGAGGGATATCTCGACGCTGCCATTTACCCAACTCCAGCGATTGTTAAGCACTTCGCCAATGTTAAAGAGCATGCTGACCTCCATGCATTGAGTTGCTTAATAGTTTGAGTTGCTCTTGCAGAGCTAAGCGGCGGGCATCGATTGTGGTGCTATTCGTTTTTGGTGATAACAACTCCTTTTCTTTTTGACCAAGGAAATAGGCAATACGTTCTGCATTTGCTCCGCTCGGGTGTGGTATACCTGAAAAGACTTGCTCTCGCATGAGAAGGCCGCGATCTACTAAATGTAATAAAACGTCTGCTACGCCTTGTCCAAGGGGAATGTAGATTGCTTCGGATAGTTGAGTTACCTCGCCGATGAAGTACGTTTCCATCAGAGACTTTAATCCGGTTTCAGACAGTGCAGGCTTTGCTGTTTTCAGCATCTCCTTGTCTTTAAGTGTTGGGTATCTGAGAACACTGGTGAAGTGGCATAAGTGTTGATTATCGCTAAAGAGAGTTTCGCAACTGCTGATGCCTAAAACCTTATTCAGATTTACATGGTCTAGCATGCGAATAAGGTTTTTTCGCATTGTTCCGCTGAACGATGCAGTCAGCTTTGCCGTTTCAAGTGCTTCTTTGAGGCTGGCGCCTTCGTTAAGAGAGGATTGCGCAGCTTCATATGCGTTCTTGGCTTGAGTGATGCCCGGTGTAATGCCCACTAAAACGATTCTCGCTTCAGGATTTATATGATCCATCGGCGCGTAAAAGCTTTGATATCGGCTTGAGTCTAGGACTTTTAAGTTATCTGCCCAAGGGTTTGCGTGATAGGATTGAATCAACGCTAAGATCTGTTGGTCTTTCAGTTTATCCATTATGGCGTACCTTCTTGTTATGTGACTGATGATAGGTAGTGATCACTCTGTCGTTTTTAGTGCTGCTAACTTTTACGATAGGATTGGACTTCAGCAGCTTATCTATTTCGTGTCGTAAGTTTTTAAGTTCTCTCAGTCCTTTTTTATCTATGAACGAGATAGCGGCGTGGCCGTGTTGCGTGTACTCAATGCCAAAAAGTGAAATCAGCTCTAAAACTTCGAGACTGATCCCTCGTTGAGACATCCTTTGGGATGCATGCTGTGTGATGGTTGTCTTCATCTTGTGAAGCCTCCTGCCTTAAATAAAACAAATTATTCCTCGCTCAATGGAATTTAATTATTCACACGAGTTGCGGGGAGTCAACATAAAAATTCCCCGCAAAATGGAACAATTTGTTTTTTTCTTTGCTTCTATTAAAAACCCTATTCTGATCAGACAATATCGTAATTAAATACGGCTAATATACGATAATGGCGTATTCATAATTATCTGCATCTCGGTAGGATATTTTGCGTTGGTTCTTACAGAGCAAAAAGGAGGAAATGCGATGTCGAAACAGCAGACACAGGAAAGGCTCACACAAGATGAAACAACGCGGTTGTTAGATCATGTTTGTTCGCGAGGTGACATGACCAACCAGTTGGTCGCTGATCTGATTGAGGTGGAGCCGCCGCGAATTAGCGAAGGCCGCAATGGCAAGTGGAGATTGCCTCGGGATAAGGCTGCAAAGTTAGAGCTGGAGTTCGGTAAACCTCGAGCGGAGAAAGGCGTTTACGTCTTTGCTGAATTATTAGAAGAGGGAATTGCTCAAGCAAGAAAAAACATTCCCGATTTGGCCTCTGCGCGGCATCGGCAAAGGTGCTTAGACGTTTGGCACAACAAAGAGATGAGAAGAGAGCTAGCCCAGAAAGTGATCTATGACGAAACGCCTTTAGATTGGTCCGCGAAGGATGAGAGAGACAATGATCATGAGTTTTGGGCCGGGGTCTTTGAAAAATTTGATGCTCTGCTAGCTTCGAATGAATTTAAAACCCTGATTAAACGCCTTCGTGACAAGGCCAGCTCGATAGCTTGGGAAGAAAGTAGAGCACAACAAGCATCATACGAGCTCCAGTATAACAATGACTTTTATTGTGGCATTCCGATAGCAAAAAAGGCTGAGGCGCGCGCAAATTGTGAAGGTATTTCCTTGCAGAGTTTACATCCGTTTAGCTTGCTTCAATGTGCGGCTTTAAAAGAGCTGGATGAAGGGACAATAGTTGCTGATTCTAGGCCTTTTGACATTGTGGTCACCGGAGAGTTAATTCATGAGTGGCGCGGCGAGATTGAGGTATCGATAGTCGGAGCGTCGTGTTCAAAGAGTTTGGTATTTCCTATTGAGGGAAATTTGGTTCAGGCCTTTCCTTTATCTCATATGCATTTAGGGGATCGTGAGTGTGAGTTCAAATCTCGAATGCATTCTTTAAATGTTGATCGCTATGATGCGTTTGAAGCCTCCTTGTATCTGACAAAAAGGCTTGAATACGTGCTGATATTGACGTTATCAGAAAAGAGTAGGTATGTGACAGGAACGCCCGACCGTCCAATGGTAATAACAGGAATTCGCAGCGCAAAACTATTTGATGAACTAGCGCATCTGCAAGACTGGCTTGGAATAAAGGATCTTGGTCTTGGCTATGTAAAAGCTGAGCTTGCCGGACTTGGTGGATACATCCCCGGCGCAAAAATAATTTAAAGGAGTTGAATCATGTTTATGAAGTTTATTGGAGCTGCTGAAGGCGTGACAGGGTCATGTACTTGGTTATACCACCCTGCATCGGATACACAGTTGCTGGTTGATTGCGGGTTATATCAGGGGACAGATCATGAGGTGTGGTTGAACCATCAACCGTTTGAGTTTGACCCCAAGAAAATCAAATACCTACTCCTTACTCATGCGCATATCGATCACTGTGGATTGATAGGGAAACTTGTTCGTGAAGGTTTCAAGGGCAAAGTGTATTGCACAAATGCAACTGCGCGCGTAGCGGAAGAGATGCTGCTTGATGGAGCCGGGTTTTCAGATAGTGAATACACTAAAGAAGATGTGCGCCGTATACAGTGGAGTCCTATCGATTACAGTGCCTCAGAGATTGCAGAACAAAGACGCGATTTTAAGTGGGGAAAGATTTTTACACTTGCGCCGGGCCTTACTTTAAGTCCTTGGCGAAGTAGTCACGTATTGGGAGCGTGTGGTTTTAGCATCAATTGGAACGATCAGGGTGATAAAAGTACTTATGCCGACCGGTCTATATTTTTCTCTGGAGACATTGGGTGTCAGTCTTCCCAGAACTGTTATTTGCCAATGATGAAGAAAAATCATGCTCCCCCTCCGTATACAGATTTCTTGGTCATGGAATCGACGTATGGATCAAGGGTACGCGAGGATCAGTATAAAAGCAGCGAGAATCGTATTCGCGCGCTGGAGCAAGTGATCATCGATACTAAGGAACGAGGTGGCACGCTTGTTATTCCAACTTTTGCTTTCCATCGAACACAAGAGATTTTGACGGATCTGTTTACAATTGGTCTGCGTTGGAGGAATAGCTGCAAAGGTGACTTGCAATGCTACTTAGAAAGTCCTCTGAGTAATCGCTTAAATAAAGTTTATGGGGAAGAGCTTCCTCGTTTGCTTTCTTCTACCCGGCCACAAAATCTGGATAGACAGTATCTGAGGGATGATCTTACCGAGACAACGGGTATACACCCTAAAAACATCGGAAATTTGTTCGATAACTTGTCTAACGGCAAGGTGGCCACATCCGGAAAGCTAAAGGTCACGCCCTCAGATGGCGGTGACAAAGGAAACACACAACCTCGTAAGAAAAAAACGGTAACACCGATGGAGATTTTGAAGGAATTCGATGTGGTTGTAGTAAGCGGTGGGATGTGTGATCAGGGTACTATCACGAGATACTTATCTATAGTAGAAAATAAGCCAAGGAATACGCTTTTACTAACGGGGTATCAGGCTGCAGGGAGCAAAGGCAGGCAGTTGTTAGAAAGCGAAACGGAAGATGTTGCATGCACAATTGAAGACCTTTCCTCTTATTACTCTGGGCATGCAGATCAGGCAATATTGTTAGATTACTTGTTTGAACTTAGTGGCAGAAAGGAGCAGGATAATAGTTGCCATGTTTTTATTAATCATGGCGAATCAGAATCTAAAAATGTCCTCCGTGAAGCCATACAGCACAGAGCTGCCGAGAAACGACCAAATGATCGGATCGTATCTGAAGTGTCAATCGGGCTAAAAAAGTGGTTTGATCTTTCAAACTCCACATATATTGATAACTCCCCGGTACTAACAGAGCCCACGGTCAATGACTTGACCCGAGAACTGCTTGAGCTTAAGAGTATGCTTGCCACTCAAAGCCGAGAGATGATCGCGATAAGGGAATTGCTTGAGCATTTGACCAAAGAAGAAGCGTAGCAATCAGCGCGGAGCTATCTTAGTGCCTTATGAAAGATAGCCCGCGCGATTCACTAAGAAGACAAAAGTCGCGGCGCGTCGATGCGGGCGCACCACATATAATAATTATCAAGATAGTACGAATCTATCGCTAGCCATAATAGGATTGGCGGTGGTGTTCAACTATCAAAATTAACAGAAGAACAAATACATGGAAGTGAGTAATATCATCGTCACAATGGCCGCCAAACTTTGGCCTTTTTTGCTAATTGCTGCAGCGTTATCCGTAATGAGATCGGCTTGGTTTAAAGGTATCGCTGGAGAGTTTTTCGTCAATACACTGGCAAGACTTTTTCTCCCCAAAGGTGCATACCACTTAGTTAAAAATGTGACCTTACCGACGGAAGACGGTTCGACCCAGATTGATCATGTAATTGTTTCTCGATACGGCGTATTTGTTGTTGAGACCAAAAACTTGAAAGGTTGGATATTTGGTTCGCCTACTCAAAAGACATGGACGCAAAGAATATTCAAAGTTACCCATAAATTTCAGAACCCCTTGCATCAGAATTATAAGCATATCAAAGTGCTGGAAGACTGCCTGCAAATCGAACCGGAAAAGTTGTTTTCACTAGTGGTGTTTGTAGGTGGTAGTAAGTTCAAAACTGAAATGCCGGATAACGTAGTGCATGGCCTCGGATATATTCGTTTTATAAAGTCTAAGCGAGAGTTAGTGTTATCTGATGTAGAGGTAGATCGGATACTTAAAACGATTGAGTCTGGACGGCTTACACCTTCTTTTGTGACGAACCACAAGCATGTCAAACACGTGCAAACTATAGTGTCGCAGAAGAAGGTTTCGCCTCCAGCTAAAAATGCGTGCCCGAAGTGTGGAGGCGAAATGGTTCGACGTCAGGCTCAGAAAGGCGCTAATGCTGGAAAGGCATTTTGGGGCTGCTCGACATTTCCAAAGTGCCGGGGAGTGAGGGCTTTGTAGCGCAATTTTGAGCTGAGTTATATTAAACGCAAGTACTTGTTCGAAATAATGAGTCAGTATCGGAAAGTGTTCGACCGATAAATAGGCAAAGAAGTAGGCTTTATTTCCATTAACCGCTTAGGCTATGAAAAGACTATGAGCTACACATTTATACATTTTGCAATTGATGTGCTTTCAACGGAGGAAAGGCCCCTTACATATCAGCAGATATGGAATGCTGGTGTAGAGAAAGGTTTTGACAGAAAGCTGAATACTAGCGGAAAAACTCCTTGGCAGACTTTGGGTGCGAGATTATTCGTTGATGTAAGAGATAACCCAGATTCTATGCTTATTAAGATTGGAAGTAACCCAGCACGCTTCTTTCTTAAGTCTAAAGAAAGCCTAATACCTGAAGATATATTGAAGAAAATTGAAATATCAGAACGTCAAGAGAAAGAGCCAAAGTCTAAGTACAGTGAAAGAGACCTCCATCCGCTTCTATCTTATTTTGCCTATACTAATCCGGCGTTTACCCGTGGTAGAAGCATACTGACAAAAACAATATTTCACGAGAAATCTAAGAAGAGTGGCTATAGCGAGTGGAGCCATCCTGACTTAGTTGGCTTTCATCTACCGGTTGAAGATTGGCATCTAGACTTATTGGAGTTTAACCGGATCGCGGATAACAATGCTTTAAAGCTATTTTCTTTTGAACTCAAGAAATCGCTTACCAAAGGAAACTATCGAGAGGCTTTTTTTCAAGCGGTTTCGAATTCTTCATGGGCCAACGAGGGGTACCTCGTCGCTGCTGATGTTAAGCAAGATGATGATTTATTATCAGAGTTGGAAAGA
This sequence comes from Oleiphilus sp. HI0079, assembly GCF_001635105.1. Classification (NCBI taxonomy): domain Bacteria; kingdom Pseudomonadati; phylum Pseudomonadota; class Gammaproteobacteria; order Oceanospirillales; family Oleiphilaceae; genus Oleiphilus; species Oleiphilus sp. HI0079. The sequence goes on along the minus strand of NZ_LWFT01000548.1, from coordinate 948 downwards.
CTTTCAATGTCATTTGGCATTGGCGTAATACAGCTGGATCTCTCTGACATTGACGCATCTCGCGTACTTTATCACGCGCAGCGTCGTAATCAGTTGGATTGGGAGACAATGAACAAACTTTCGGAACAAAACGAAGATTTTAGAAAATTCCTCAAAGATGTAAAAATCGATTTTGATTCAAAGCGCATTCATAAGTCGGAATATGACGAAGTAATAGTAGATCCTGAGTCACACATCCAAAAAATGATGCGTTAGCGTGTAGAGCCTTGTTGCTTAATTACATGCGTGATGTAACTCTATTGTAATAAACTTAATTATAAGTATATTTGCCCATCTAACTAATAATTATAAAGGGAGTTATATGCCGTCCTCTTTTGTCGAAGCTTGGATTAGAGGGGTTGAGCCCTCACACATCACCGACGTTTTTTTAATCCTACTTGTCGCCATCTTTTTCCTCGCCTACTGGTTTAAACGTAATCACACGCACGCAGTGTTTACGGCATACGCGCCAACATTACTTACATCGCTTGGAATATTGGGCACATTTGTGGGCATCATTTCTGGGTTACTTGATTTTGATACGAACGATATTGATGGCTCCATCGGTCCGCTGCTAGAGGGCTTAAAAACAGCGTTTATCTCAAGTATTGCTGGCATGTTTTTGTCGATCTTATACAAAGCAGGGGTATCGTTTGGAATCTTGATTTTACCTGTAACGCGAGTTGAGGAAGACGATGAAGTTGATTCGCTGGATTTCTATAAGGTTATGCAGCAGCAAGTCGAGAGCATTTCAGATTTAAAACGCGCGATTGCGGGAGACGATGAAAGTAGTCTCATGGGCGTATTGAAGCTACAACGATCCGATATCAATGATCACTTCAAAGCCCTTACTGTATCGAGTGATCAAGTAAGATCATCACTTGAAGAGTTAACAAAAATGACTGACGA
>NZ_LWFT01000547.1:0-19084 GCF_001635105.1 Oleiphilus sp. HI0079 | reverse complement strand
TTTGAGATGCTAGGTTAATGTAGCCATCGTCTTCGCCTTCAATAAGTGCTGAGCTTGCTCCTTCGAAACCAGGAAAGCCTTTATAGCCACCCATAACGTAAACAGGAGCCGCTAGGTTTGAGCCGATGTAGTTTTTTACTGCGTATGAGTCAAACGTTTGCAGCCAAGCGACGCTTTGGTTGCAGTCTTGACCTAGGAATGCCGCGTTGATCAAGCTGTCTAGCCAGTTACCATTGCAAACGCGGTCGGCACCCTCGGTGCCTGTGATTGCGCCGCCCAGCGTAAAGATGCCTGCAATACCAGAGATAGCAGCATTGAAGTCCACGCTTACACCCGAGCTTGCGGTGTAGGCAGTGTTGTAGTTTGGTGATCCAGGTAGTGCGTTTCCAGCGATGTACATCATCTCTGTTGCGCCTTGGCTATGACTTACAACCCAAAACGTGTCATTTGCAGCGCACTGTGTGTTCGCTTCAGGATGAATGTAGCCGTCACCGTAGCCCTGACGAATAGAAATGATTTGGCGGGCGATTTCGCCTGCTGTCTCATCGCGCCACCAAGGGTAGCCAGCCTCATCTGTCGAGTTGTAGCCAACGACCGCATAGTTGTCGCTTGAACCTGAGATTAATTCAGTGATTGCACTGTTGCCAGCATATTCGCTGAAGTTGTAGCTACTCCAGTAATCAAGTGCTGGCTGATTGGTGCCAGACTTGATTGTGCCGTTTGTACCATGGCCATGTACCATGATGTAGCAGTTGTCTGCCATCGCTTGTGCTGTGCCAAATGCGAGTGCAGAGCCGAGTAAGAGTCGGGTTATAAACCCTGTTTTCTTGTTTTTTTGAGACATTTTTCAGGCCCTTGGGTGGGTGGATTTTGTTGTTATTGTGCGTCCTGCTTCGGTTTAGGCCGATGTACTGCTGGGGGTTCCATAAGCTGGATGATTATTCTTGGAGAAGAACTCGTTGACCATGCCTGAAGAGGACAAACTCTTGGCCTCTCAGGTCAATTTGATGCGTTCTTTTGCTGATATTCCTTAGGTGATACGCCTTCCCAGCGCTTGAAGGCGCGGCTGAAAGAGCTTGCATCGTTATAGCCAAGGGTGATCGCTATTTCCTGTATTGTTCTTTTATTGGCGTTAAGTAAATCCTTCGCAGTCGCTCGACGTTGCTCGTCTACAAGTGATTGGAAGCTATGGCCATTTTGCTGTAAGTGACGTCTTAGGCTTCTGGATGACATACAAAGCTGTGTGGCCGTTGCATCCAGGCATACCGTGCTAAACGCGTTCTTTCTGATTAGCGCTCTGGTTCGAGATACAATGTCGTTAGCGGTTAGGTTATGGATATGATCTTGCGCCTTTTTGTCGTTATGTCTGGCAAGTTCTGGATTTGAGAAAATGAGCTTTCTTGTCAGCAAACTCTTCGGGAGCAAAACTCTATTTTTGGGTTGTTTGAACCGGACGGTGTCAGAAAAAAAATCGCCATAATGATAACCCCTCTCGGGTTGAGCGTAGCTGAACTCAAAAATCAGCGGGATGTTCTTTTCACCCAGACAGAAGCATCCGAATGAATACAATATGGCATATAGGTATTCAATATAGAATGGAAGTGTTGGGCCAAATTCAATATGCGGAACGATGCTGAATTCACCCCATTGATCCGTTATCTCAAAGCAAAGATCGAACTGATTTGTCCAGAGTTTGTAGTACTCACTGAGAAGCAGCATGCCCTCAAGGACGTTGTCGCAGCTCATCACTCTACTAGCAAGCAAACTGTCATGGTTTATGAAGTCTTGCTCTCCAAGTTTGGCTCCAAAGCTTGTATCTGGTGCATGTTTAAAGGCATTGACCAAAAGTTGTTGGTGCTGATAAGCATTCAGTTCGATGTCTCTGCGTATCAAGTCTCCGGGGTTTAAATCGGTGTTGTGCAGGAGGTCAGGCAGCTCAACACCCTGCCGAGTCAAAAGCTTGATTAGCGGTTTTATTTGCTTGATGTTCAGCGATATAGCTTTCGGCTTAGGTTTTACAAAGCCTGCTCGATCTTCAATGTTGCATACAAGAGACATAGTTCTGGTGCCGGCTGGTGAGCTTAGTCGTTAAACGATCTGCTAATTATTCTTAGAGAAGGTTAATGTACTTTGTTTGTCTGTTTTTTATTCATTAACAAGCAATAGAACAAAAAGCAGGTCACAAAAAAAGCGAACCCTAAGGTTCGCCTTTTCAATTTAACACTGATTTTTTAGGGAAAGACGAACTCACCTTTTACTGGGTAGTGATCAGATAGATCCCATCGGCCCCAATGTTCTGAAGCAGTGCTGCGTGGCAATAGCAATGTGTTGCTCGACGTTATTGGCACTACGTGCTCATTGGAGTAAAGAACATAGTCTAGGTACTCATTGTAGCTATCATCAGCATAAACGTTCACAGGTCCCGCGTAAGAGTACGGGTAATCGCCTAGTGCCATTGGTTCTGTTGCATTAAGAGCTGTCATGAGGTCGTTGCGTTCTTGGGGGAAGTTCACCTTATCGACGTTGAAATCGCCCGCATAAATGACCGGCTCGTCATGCGGGATATGCTTGCTGTCTTTAAAAGCTTTTAGTTCTGCTAAGTGCTCGAAGCGGTTGGCGATGTCTTCGGGTGTAGTATAGGCTCGAACGTGCGTACCGAATAAGTTGTAGGTTTTTCCTAGTTTGTTGATTCGAGCATAAACCGCACCTTTAGATGCTAGGCAGTCCTCACCAACGCAAGACTGGAACACGATGTTGTCTTCCACTTCGATTGGCCATTTTGAAGCGATAAATACGCCGCCATTAAGAATACGGCCTAGCTCAAACGGGATTTCAGTAAGGTAAGGGTATTCGCTAGAGATATGGTCGCGGAAGTAGTTAGACGAAGCTAAGTCGTGCGCTTCTTGAAATACGATTGCGTCGTAACCGGGGGTTACCATGTGCGCGATAGAGTGAAAACGATCGTAGGTGTTTTCAGCGGTAATTCCCGGTAGCAAACCCCAGATATTGTAGGTTAATACATTGAAGCTGTTGGCGCTAAGCTCGTCGCGCACTTGCGCTTCTAGGTTAGGCTGAATGATGTAGAGGAAGTCATCGCCAGATGCACGAGCGTAGCTTGCCTTGTATGCAAGTTTGGCGTTTTGGCCGTCAAAATTGATGTTTTGCTCGTAGATGTTGCGATCATCTTTCCAGCTATCGCCGTTCGCAGTGTGGTAGATGTTGCTGAAATTCCATGTGCCCTTAAGCTTTTGCTGAAGAGTAACGGAAGAAGTCTGACCTTGTACTGTCGTAGTAAACCAGTATTTCTTACCCCACTTTATGCCTTGGTCGCGGTTGAAGCGCAAAAACTTCACCGTACCCATTGGTGGCACTGATTGGGCAAGTTGCTCCCATTCGTCGCCGTGACTGATATTGTCATGGCCGGTTTGAATGGTGTTGAGAGTAAGAGGTTTAGTCGTGCTATTTGTTAGGTAAATATACGATTCAGCGAAACTAGAGCTCGCAAATGCCATGCATAGTAGCAAGGCCGAAATCAGGCGCGTTTTCATAGATCTTGTCCGGATTAAAATTGATAAAAAAGTCGTTTATTGGTTGGCCGCTATTGTTTATTCGGCTGCGGAGGATGCTAACAGTGTGGCGCTTGAGAAATTTGGAATGCAGTCATGCTTTAAAATTGTTGGCAGTATAAGTGTGTAAGTTGGCCTTTAATGCAAAGTAAGCTTTGTTTATAGGGGGGAGCTTTGACCATTTATGGAGAGCAATAAAAAAGCCCGCTCAATTGAGCGGGCTTTAATGAACAGCGTCGACTACGTTGTTTTACATGTTAGGGTAGTTTGGACCGCCGCCACCTTCTGGCGTTACCCATGTAATGTTCTGTGCGGGATCTTTGATATCACACGTTTTACAGTGAACACAGTTTTGGGCATTTATTTGAAATCGCTTGCTGCCATCTTCTTCACTTTCCACAACTTCATATACGCCGGCTGGGCAGTAGCGTTGAGCCGGTTCGTTATATTTTGGTAGGTTCTGTTGAATCGGAATGTCTTGATTAGACAAAACCAAATGGCACTTTTGATCTTCCTCGTGGTTTGTATTCGATAGGAATACCGAAGAAAGGCGATCAAAAGTGAGCGTGCCGTCTGGCTTGGGGTATTTGATTTCCTTGCACTCTGATGCAGGCTTTAATGTCGCATAGTCAGGCGTTGTATCACGGAACGTGATGGGTAAGCTGCGATGCAGGATGTTCTGCTCAAAGAATGCGATTGCGCCGCCGATTATATTGCCAAATTTGTGCATAGCTGGGCCAAAGTTCCGCTCATCATAGAGCTCTTTGTACAGCCAGCTGTTTTCAAACATTTTTGTGAAGTTTGTAAGCTCTTCTTTGCCTTCTGAACCGTTGTTTAGTGCTTCAAAAACTGCTTCTGCGCCAAGCATGCCTGACTTCATTGCGGTGTGCGAGCCTTTGATTTTAGAAGAGTTTAGTGTTCCTGCGTCGCAGCCGAGCAATAAGCCGCCCGGGAAGGTCATTTTTGGAAGTGCGTTGTAGCCGCCTTTTGAAATTGCGCGAGCGCCATAAGCAACGCGCTTGGCATCTTTAAGGTACTTTCCTATCTCAGGGTGGTGCTTGAGACGCTGAAATTCCTCAAATGGGCTTACATTCGGGTTTGAATAGGAAAGGTCTGTGATTAGGCCGACATATACTTGGTTGTTTTCTAGGTGGTACAAGAAAGAGCCGCCTGTTGAACCGCTTTCGTTTAGCGGCCATCCTGTCGTGTGGACGACTTTTCCAGGCTCGCTAAGTTCTGGATTAATATCCCAAAGCTCTTTGATACCGATGCCATAGTGTTGTGGATCTTTCCCGGCATCAAGGCTGAAGTTACTGATCAATGTTTTGCCAAGGTGGCCGCGGCAGCCTTCTGTAAATAGTGTGTACTTAGCAAGTAGTTCCATGCCAGGCATGTATGTATCTTTTTCTGTGCCGTCTGCACCAACACCCATGTCGCCAGTGAGAACTCCGCGAACGCTACCATCTTCGTTGTAAAGTACCTCGGATGCAGCGAAGCCGGGATAAACTTCAGCGCCTAGCCCTTCCGCTTGCTCTGCAAGCCATCGGCAAAGATTGCCCAGACTTATGATGTAGTTGCCTTCGTTGTGCATGTTTTTAGGTACGAACGCATTTGGTACTTTCGTTGCTTTATCCTGATCTCGAAGGATGAAAATATCATCACCTGTTACCGCCGTGTTAAGCGGGGCGCCAAGCTCTTTCCAGTTGGGAAACAGTTCATTAAGCGCCGTTGGCTCAAAAACAGTACCGGCAAGAATGTGTGCGCCAACTTCGGAGCCTTTTTCTACAACGCATACAGAAAGCTCTTTATCAGCTTCTTGTGCTAATTGAAGGATGCGGCAAGCGGCAGATAGGCCAGCGGGACCACCACCAACGATGAGTACGTCAAACTCCATTGATTCTCGTTCCACGTTCGGTCTCCTGTGTATTCAACTATGTTTTGCTACCCCGGATTGGAGTAGCAGTAATATTTAAGAGGCCCTAGATAACTTTGCTCTAGAGCCTGAGGTCAGATTGCGCGCGATTATACAGGCAAAATACGGCTAGCGCATTAATGAGTACGCTAAAATTCAAACAAGTGTTTGAATTTTACACAAAACTTGATCGGCTGCAAAAAAATATGGGAAAAACATCCAGAGAGCATAGAAAATCGTAGAAAGATGTACAGTTAGTTAACAAACTATTTTTGATGTTAATGATGGTCATACCGCCTAATTTTTAAGCAAGTATTGACCCTAATTTAGTTTATCGGCAGTATAATGCGCTCCGCGAAGTCGGGGTGTCACGGGCTTGGCCGCTTAAGTGATTGAAATCACTGGAGTATTGGTCGTTTTCACCCGTCTCTAGCATAAGTAGTTTTTCACTGTTTATGCCGTCAATTCATCAATTGTTAAGAATGAGGAATCTATGAAGGTTCTTGTCGCTGTCAAACGAGTTATTGACTACAACGTCAAAGTACGGGTTAAGGCCGACAATACAGATGTCGATCTTACTAATATCAAAATGGCAATGAACCCATTTTGTGAAATCGCAGTTGAAGAAGCTGTTCGTTTAAAAGAAAAAGGGATCGCAACGGAGATCGTTGTTGTTTCTATCGGCCCTAAAGTTGCTCAAGAGCAACTCCGGACTGCGCTCGCATTGGGTGCGGATCGCGGTATTCTGGTCGAAACTGAAGAACAGGTTCAATCTCTCCAAGCTGCTAAAATTTTGAAGGCGATTGTAGACGAAGAACAACCGCAATTGGTTATTCTTGGTAAGCAGTCTATCGATTCAGACAACAACCAAACGGGTCAAATGCTTGCTGCACTTGCTGGTATGGGTCAGGGCACTTTTGCCTCTGAGGTAGTTGTTGAAGGCGACAAGGTAAACGTGACTCGCGAGGTTGACGGCGGTCTGATGACGGTCGGTTTGAACCTTCCCGCTGTTGTGACAACAGACTTGCGATTGAACGAGCCGCGCTATGCATCGCTTCCGAATATTATGAAGGCAAAGAAAAAGCCTCTAGATACCAAATCTCCTGCAGATTTCGGTGTGGAATTGAACGCAAGCCTTACTACTTTGAAAGTAGAAGAGCCGCCTAAGCGTTCAGCGGGTATCAAGGTCGCAGACGTTGCTGAGCTTGTTGATAAACTGAAAAACGAAGCGAAGGTGATCTAAATGAGCATTTTAGTTATTGCAGATCATGACAACGGTAGTTTAAAGCCGGTCACTCTTAATGTACTTGCGGCTGCAGCTGCTATCGGTGGTGACATCGATGTTCTGGTTGCTGGAGAGGGTTGTGGTGCTGTGGCTGAAGCCGCAGCAAAAGCAGCAGGCGTTTCTAAAATACTTGTTGCCGATAACGCAGCATACGGACACCAGCTTGCTGAAAATCTTTCACTTTTGGTTGCTGACCTAGGTAAAGGTTATTCGCACATCCTTACATCTGCTGGCACAACTGGTAAGGACTTCCTTCCACGCGTTGCTGCACTTTTGGATGTTGCTCAGATCTCAGACATCATCAAAGTTGAGTCTGCTGACACGTTTGTTCGTCCTATCTACGCGGGTAATGCAATCGCGACAGTCCAATCTAGTGATGCGATCAAAGTAATCACGGTTCGTGGCACGGCGTTTGACCCAGTTGCTGCTGAGGGCGGAGCCGCTGCAGTAGAAGCAGTCGATAACGTCCAAGATGCAGGTGTTTCAACATTCGTTGGTGAAGAAATGGCTGAGTCAGATCGTCCTGAGCTAACTGCTGCAGAGATTGTTATCTCTGGTGGTCGAGGCATGCAGAACGGCGATAACTTCCAGATGCTTGAGAAAGTCGCTGACAAGCTTGGCGCAGCAATGGGCGCATCTCGTGCAGCTGTTGATGCAGGCTTCGTACCAAACGATATGCAGGTTGGTCAAACAGGTAAGATCGTTGCTCCTAACCTGTACATTGCTGTCGGCATCTCCGGTGCGATCCAGCACTTGGCAGGCATGTCAGGTTCTAAGGTGATTGTTGCGATCAACAAAGACGAAGAAGCACCGATTTTCCAAGTGGCTGACTATGGCCTTGTGGCAGATCTATTCGAAGCGGTTCCAGAATTGGAAGCAGCGCTTTAATTAGACTTCACGTTTTGTATAAGAGCCGGCCTCTGAAGAACAGGGTGCCGGTTTTTTTTTTTGCCAATTTCCCGCTTTTTGAGTTGATCTAAGAGCGCTTCCTTAATTTGTTTCGATGAAGCGCCTCTTGCCAAAACGAGTTTTATTCCAAGATCCACTTTTATGTTGCGCCCTTGTGGAAAAAGAAGCTGCGAAAACTAAAACCCGTTTGACATCGTTCTACATAAAAGGCTCTCATTTAGAGAGCATTCTAAAATAACAATATGCGAGACGAATATGGATTCTTCACCGGTTTTAACTGTTTTTCTGCCGGCTAGTCTAGGCATTATCATGCTTGGGCTCGGCCTATCTCTTTCTGTTCAAGATTTTACGCGTATATTTAAGATGCCTAAGCCTGTTTTGGTTGGCTTGTTTTGTCAGGCTTTTATCTTGCCGGCAGCATGTTTTGGCTTGGTGATAGCCTTTGGGTTAACGCCAGAGCTCGCCGTCGGACTGATGCTGCTTGCGGCCTCTCCCGGAGGTACGAGCGCGAACTTGTTCAGCCATCTAGCACACGGTGATGTGGCACTAAACGTCACTCTTACAGCAATAAATTCGGTATTGTGTATTGTTACTCTGCCCATTATTGTCAATTTGAGTTTGTATTACTTTATGGGGGCTGAGGGAAGCGTTGGTCTGCAGTTTGAAAAGGTACTGCAAGTATTCGCAATTGTCCTGATCCCGATTGGGATGGGTATGGCTATTCGGCGTGCTAAAAAAAGCTTTGCGGATGCGATGGAGACGCCGGTTAAAATCTTATCTGCTTTGTTTTTATTTCTTGTAATTATCATTGCGCTCACTGAAAGCTGGGAGCAATTCATTGAGTACTTTGCTTTGGTCGGTGCAGCTGCGTTAGCGTTCAACCTTATTAGCTTAGCTGTGGGTTATGGTGTGCCCCGGATGTTGAAGCTTGAATTGCGGCAAAGTATCGCGATTGGGATGGAGATTGGGGTACACAATGGGGCTCTCGCGATAGCGATCGCGCTTTCACCAACATTACTTAACAATGGCGTTATGGCAGCACCAGCAGCGATTTATGGCGTCATTATGTTTTTTACGGCTGCTGCGTTTGGAGTGATGATTAACCGAGTGCATGGTGCCAGTTTGCGCAAGGCCTAGTCGTTTTTCGCGTAGTTAAGACGTCATTTACGGACTCAGGCCAATAAAAAAAGGCTGCTCAGTTGAGCAGCCTTTTTGCTACGTTCATTTTTTTACAGGTCGTAGCCTTTCTCTTCGTGCATTGCGATGTCGAGACCGATGTATTCGTCCTCTTCATCAGCGCGCAAACCTGTGATGACATCAACCAGTTTTAAAATTATCCAAGTGACAATTGCCGTGTAGGCAATGGTGCTACCTATGCCAATCAGTTGAGCGGTCAACTGCTCACCGATTGTGTTATTGTCGCCACCAAAGCCGTACCCACTGAATGCGCCTAACTCTGTTGCTGCGAAAATACCAACTAAAAACGAGCCTAGAATTCCGCCAACACCGTGCACAGGAAAAACATCTAACGAGTCATCAATCTTAAGTTTTTGTTTGATGAACATGGTTGCGTAAAAGCAAACAACACCTGCGCTTAAGCCAATTACGATCGCCGCAGCTGGGCTAACTGAGCCGGATGCTGGAGTAATTGTCCCTAGACCCGCTACCATTCCTGTTACGATGCCGAGCACTGACGGTTTGCCAAACTTTCTCCATTCACAAGCCATCCAAGCAAGAGAGCCCATCGCTGCAGAAAGGTGGGTGGCGATTAATGCCATCGCTGCATTTTCGTCTGCTGCGAGCGCGCTACCTGCGTTGAAACCGAACCAGCCGACCCAAAGCATGCCAGCTCCAGTGACGGTCATTGTCATATTATGTGGAGGCATCGCGGTTTGGGGCCAGTTTTTACGATTCCCGATCACCAATGCTGCAACGAGCGCTGCAACGCCTGCTGTGATGTGTACAACAATACCGCCAGCGAAGTCGAGTACGCCGAGCTCGCTAAGCCATCCGCCACCCCACACCCAGTGACATACTGGTGCGTAAACAGCGAGCAACCAAATGCTGCTGAATAAAAGCATTGAGGAAAACTTCATCCGCTCGGCGAATGCGCCAACGATCAATGCCGGGGTGATGACGGCGAAGGTCATCTGAAATGCAGCGAACAAGCCCTCCGGGATGGTGCCGGCTAGAGAGTCTTTAGTGACCTGCGCCATGAATAGATTATCAATGCCTCCAACGAAAGGGCTGCCTTCGCTGAACGCCAAAGAGTATCCAATAACATACCAAAGCACTGACATTAAACAGGTTAGCGCAAAGCACTGCATCAACACAGATAGTACGTTTTTGTTACGTACAAGGCCTGCGTAGAAAAGAGAAAGACCAGGGATGGTCATAAATAATACAAGAGCTGTTGCGGTCAGAATCCAGGCCGTGTCTGCACCTGAAATGCCACCTTCCGCGTAGGCGAAACCTGGCATGAGCAACGTCACCAGAGTAAGAAGTTTTAACATGATAATTCCTGAGCGTGTTGTGTTCGTTTCTTATAATATTGCTTGAGCTTTATACGGCGTCGTTGCCGGTCTCGCCGGTACGAATTCGAATAGCCTGTTCCATATCGCTAACAAAAATTTTGCCATCGCCGATTTTACCGCTATTGGCAGAGTTGCATATTGCTTCGACGGCTTGATCAACAACATCGTCACTAACAACGAGCTCTAATTTTAATTTTGGTACGAAGTCGATGACATATTCTGCGCCACGATATAGTTCAGTATGGCCTTTCTGGCGGCCAAAGCCCTTTACTTCAGTAATTGTCATGCCGGCCAAACCGATATCAGTGAGTGCTGTGCGCACATCTTCTAACTTGAATGGCTTTATGATCGCTGTGATGAGTTTCATAAGGGGGACTCTCCGGGTGCAAACGAAAGATGTTTGCGGGTTAAAAAATTAGCATTATTGATTGTTATCTAACAGCCCTCTTCGGGGCAGTGCTAAGCTAATCAACTTACGCTCTCTTTTCAAGGTAAAACAAGAACATAGCAATGCTGCAGGTCAAACTTTCAACATTTTACTTTTTTTACTTCGCTTTACTTGGAGTGACCGCGCCGTATTTGAGCTTGTTTCTTGATTCGGAAGGCTTTTCGGCAGCGGAGATTGGACAGTTAACGGGTTTGTTAATGGCCACGAAGGTGTTGGCTCCCAATATCTGGGGAGCAATTGCTGATAAAACTCAGAAACGGCTAGTTCTAGTGCGTTTTGGGGCGCTTGCAACGCTGCTATCGTATGTCGGTTTTTTTATGGCGGAAGGCTTCTGGCAATATGCCTCTATGATTATTCTGTTTAGCTTTTTTTGGAATGCGGTGTTGCCTCAATTTGAAGTGATTACTTTGCACAGTCTTAAAGGAGAGACAAATCGTTATAGTTTAATCCGATTGTGGGGGTCTATTGGCTTTGTCGTAGCGGTTATCAGCTTGGGTTGGTTGTTGCAGGAATCCGGCATATCCGCGTTTGCTCCAAGCTTATTTGTGGTTATTTTTGCGATATTTTTGGCGAGCCTGTTCCACTTTGACGAGCCCAGCAAATGCATCTTGAAGGAGGGCGAGCCTTCAGTGCGCTTACTCGATGAGCTCAAGCTAGGCGGTGCTTACTTGTTCTTTGGTGTAAGTTTCTTACTACAACTTTCGCACGGGGCTTATTATTCTTACTACAGTTTGCACTTAGAAGCGCTCGGATATGAAAAGCTACAAATTGGAGCTTTGTGGGCGCTCGGCGTGATTGCTGAGATCGTGTTGTTTTCAGTGATGCATTATTGGCACAGAAGGCATTCCGTTAAGCTAATCATGGCGATCGCACTCTTCTTTAGTGGGGTGCGTTGGCTAATGATTGCGTATTTTAGTGATGTGATATGGATGCTTGTTGTTGCGCAAATACTCCATGCATTTTCCTTTGGGGCAATGCATGCGGCTTCAATTCATTATGTTCATCACCACTTCTCGATAGCAAACCAAGGAAGGGCACAGGCCATGTACAGTAGTCTTGGTTTTGGGCTTGGTGGTTCTCTAGGCGCCTTGCTTATGGCGAGCCTAGTAAATCAGCTTGGCTATGAAGGCTTATTTGCGGCTAGTGCAGGCATAGTATTTCTTGCATTTGCCTTGCTAAAGCCGATGCAGCAACCAAAGGGCATTTGACTATCCTGCGTAAACCCTCTGGCTTCGCCGTTCTCTGCTCTTTCTTTCAACTAACTGTTTGAAAAAAATCCAGTTTTAAATTGGTCGAAAATAAAATTAGTGTCTATGCTTTTCTTAATCGACCTAAACCGCCATCAGTACATGGGCGGCGGTCAGGTAGTTCGATAATAATATCGGTTTCCCTTGATCTCTTTTGTGCTCTTGCTCGAGCACATTAGTGAAACATCGCGATTTCCAGCGATTGAATAAATGGAGTAGCGTTCGATGACAAATAAAAAACAGTTGTCGCGACAGTTTCGTAAGTTGCCTTTGGCACTTGCCGTTGCGGCCTCCGTATCTACACCCGCTAGTGCTTTTCAGTTCTATGTAGGCGATTACGAAGCAAGCATTGATACCACGCTTACCGCTGGTGCTGGTTGGAGAATGGAAGATCCAGCCAACAATAATATTGGTGCGGGTAATGGCTATTGGGGTAATGACATTAATGCAGGCCAAGGCAAATACGGCGGCTTGGGAGCATCAATCAATAGTGATGATGGCAACCTGAATTTCGCAAAAGGTGACACGTACTCGGAAAGTATCAAGGGCAGCACAGACTTCTTGATTCAAGGTGACACTTTTGGCGCTTTCGCTCGTGCTCGTTACTATTATGACTTTGTGCTAGAGGATGAAAACTTTGCATCTGACGGTATCAACCCGCCTCGCCAACTGAGTAAAGATGGTAAAGACAATGCGTCTGGCATTGAGCTAATGGATGCTTATATCTTTGGTGATTTTTATCTTGGTGACATGCCTTTAAGTGTCAAACTTGGCAAGCAGGTGGTCAGTTGGGGTGAATCTACGTTTATCATTAATGGTATCAATGTAATCAACCCGGTTGACCTTCCAGCGTTTAGAGCACCAGGATCAGAAATTAAAGACGCGTTGTTGCCTGTCAACATGCTCTATGGTTCATTAGGGTTGACGGACAATGTTGGCGTTGAAGCCTTTGTTCAGCTTGAGTACGACAAGACCAGAATCGATGACTGCGGCACTTTCTTCTCATCAAATGACTACGTTGCGGATGGCTGCGGCCCTGTTTATGTCGCTAACGACAAGAGTGATAGTGCAAACCAGCAAAGTGGTTTAACGATTGATCGAGAAGGCGACAAACTACCGCCAGATACTGACCAATACGGTGTCGCGGTTCGTTGGTATGTTCCAGAGCTAAATGATACTGAATTTGGTTTCTACCATATTCGATATCACAGTCGCTTTCCGAACGTAAGTGGTAAAAGCGGTTTGGCTCAGAACGACTTCTCGAATGCGGCGTATCAGACTGAATATGCTCAAGACATTAAGCTCTACGGTATTAGTTTCAACACCACGACGCCTGGCGGTGTCTCGCTCTCAGGTGAATACTCGTTCAAAGAGGACGCGCCGATTCAGTTCAACTCTCAGGATTTATTGTTTGGGGCGATCGGTAATGAATACTCTCCTGTTTTCCAGAATCGGGTTCCTGATGTGAATGGAGATGGTTTTGTTACGGATGCAGATGCGCAAGCATCGGGATTCTACGGAACAGATCAGCAGGGCTTTGATCGTTACAATATTTCGCAGCTTCAATTTACCGGTATTTCGTTTATTGATCAGACGATGGGCGCGAGCCGTTTAGCAATCGTTGGTGAAATTGGTGCAACCTACGTACATGATTTACCGGATGTAGATGAAATGCGCTACGGCCGTTACGATCAGGCTGGATTTGGTTTAACACCGGACTATCTTGGCGCAGGTGCGTTGAATGTGTGTTCTGCGCTAAATCCGTACGGCACATGTGACAAGGAAGGCTACACCACAGACTTCTCATGGGGTTATCGAGTGCGTGCTTCTTTGGTCTACAACGACGTGGCAGCAGGTGTAAACTTAACACCGACACTTTCTTTTGCTCATGATGTTGACGGTTATGCTCCTGGTCCTGGTGCAAACTTTATTGAAGGTCGTCAAACGGTTGGACTTTCTCTGACTGCCGACTACCTTAATAAGTACCAAGCCAAGGTGGGTTATACAACGTATTACGGTAACAGTCGCTTCAACCCGTTACACGACCGTGATAACGCGACTGTGAGCGTGTCTTACTCATTCTAATGTTTATCGCTAATCTGGAACTAACCGGATTTAACGAGGTTATTTTTGATGAAAATCACTAGAACTTTATATGCGGCGGGACTTCTCTCTGCTGCGATTGCCAGCTCTTCAGCCTTTGCAAAAGTACCCGCAGCGGAGGCCGGAAAGCTTGGCGGTGAATTAACACCAGTCGGTGCTGAAAAGGCAGGAAATGCTGATGGTTCAATACCGGCGTGGGACGGTGGCTTAACATCTGGTGGCGACGCGCTCGCCGCTGAACAGCCAAGCTTTGTCATTAGCAAAGCAAATGTAGCTGAATATGCTGATAAGCTGAGTGAAGGCCAAAAGGCGATGTTGAATGCCTACGATACCTACACAATGCCTGTCTATGCTTCAAAGCGTTCAGCAACGTACAGCGACGAGTTGGCTGCATTTGCAAAAGAGAATGCGGTTAATGCAGAGTTGATCAAAGATGGTAACGCTCTTAGCAACGTTAAAGGCGTTGTACCGTTTCCTATTCCGCAGAGCGCTCTTGAGGTAGTTTGGAACCACATTCTGCGGTTCCGTGGAGGAAGTTTTGAGCGTAACTCGGTTCAGGTAACACCAACATCTGGTGGTGCGTATCAGCCGGTCAAGTTCTTTGAAGAGTTCTCAGAGCGTTATGCGTTGACGGATTTTGCGAATAACGAGGACGAGAACGTCATGTTCTATTTTAAGCAGGTGGTGACTGCGCCTGCGCGTTTGGCGGGTAATGTGCTACTTGTTCACGAAACAATTGATCAGGTGGCCGAGCCTCGTCGCGCTTGGATTTATAATGCTGGTCAGCGTCGTGTCCGTCGTGCTCCTCAGGTTGCCTATGATGGTCCGGGCACAGCGTCAGATGGTCTTCGAACTTCAGACAATTTCGATATGTTTAACGGAGCTCCAGATCGTTATAACTGGGAGTTGAAGGGTAAGAAAGAAATGTACATCCCGTACAACTCTTTCAAATTTGATGATAAGTCTCTGAAGTATTCTGATTTGGTTAAGCCGGGTCACCTTAATAGTGAATATGCGCGTTATGAGCTGCACCGCGTTTGGGTTGTTGAAGGTACATTGAAGTCTGGCGAGCGCCACATTTACTCCAAGCGTACTTTCTATATCGATGAGGATACTTGGGGCATTGTTGTCGCAGATCACTACGATGGTCGTGGAGAGTTATGGCGTCATGCAGAAGCGCACAACAAGCTTTACCCTGAAGTCGGTGCGATCCTGACGACAATTGAATCTGCACATGATTTGCTGTCGGGACGCTACATTGCAAACGGCATGGTGAATGAAGAGCCTTCTCGTTATAACTTTGAAAAGGACTTTTCTGGCAAAGACTTTACGCCAGCAGCCTTGCGTCGGTCTGGTAAGCGATAGATAGCGAACCTTATAATCGCTTCACAAAAAAGCCGAGCTTAGCTCGGCTTTTTTGTGTCTCTTAATGTAGTCTAAGCATTCTTACTTCTTCTTACTTCTTCTTACTTCTTCTTACTTCTTCTTACTTCTCGCTTTCAATCCTCATTCGTACTCGGCTTTTAGTTCTGAGATGTGCTTATCTTTGTGGATCCAAAGCTCATTAACCCATTCCTGGAATTCGGCTTTAAACTGAGCGTCAGTTGTATAGTCTTTGCCAAGAAACTCTTGCGGAATCTCAACCTTTCTAACATCAACAACGACTGTACTTACCTTTCCACAAAACATGTCCCAGATATTGGTAGGACTATTAGGATAAAGTACTGTCACATCAAGCATCGTATGCATCACATCTCCCATACTGCCTAGGACAAACGCCGCGCCACCAGCCTTAGGCTTGAGCAGATGCTCGAAGGGAGAGCCTTGTTTTGCATGCTTCTTGGGAGTAAGGCGCGTTCCCTCCATGAAATTGAACACCGAAACAGGCGTATATTTAAATTTTTCGCAGGCTTGCCGAGTGACCTCTAAGTCCTTTCCTGCCAAAGCTGGGTTCTTTTTGATCTGTTCCGGCGTTGAACGCTTCATAAAAGGGAAGTCCAGAGCCCACCAGCACAAACCTAGGAGTGGAACCCAGATTAGCTCCTGCTTCAGGAAAAACTTCAACATGGGGATCTTACGATTAAAGACCTTTTGAACAACGGGTATGTCTGCCCAAGATTGGTGATTGCAGTTCACCAGATACCATTCGTCTTTGCTTAGACCTTCTAGACCATTAATGTGCCAGTCTATCTTTAGGAAAATTGTAAAAAGGGAGCTATTTACGCCAACCCAAAATGTGGCTATTTGAATTGCAATTTTTGTGCATACGGCACTAAGCGCAGGGATAGGGATGATGAATTTTAGTAAGGCGACCGAAATCAAAAAAGGGAAGCACACCATGGTGTTCAGGATGATGATCAGGACGATCAGAGCGCCGCGCAGGATACCGGGTAAAAAGCTAAGCATCGCAAACCTCTTAATTTGTTTTAGAGCAGTCTAGCGATGCTAAAACGACGATTCAATATAACAGAGGTGAAGCTTAAAAAATGTTATGAGAATAAGTTCTCTGCTTTTTCCTTTGCTTTGCGTTTGTTCTCATCACTGATATGTGTCGCAATCACAGAAATAGCAGCGATCATTACGGTTAGGTCGTCTGTGTACCCAAGAACCGGCGTCAGGTCGGGGATGCCATCGATAAAGCTGATAAAGTAGGCGAGCGCGCCTGCAATGACACTCTTGCACCAAGTTGGTGTGGCTGGGTCTCGCATCGTGTAGTAGAGGACGAAGGCTTTCTCGATCGTCTCTTGGCCGGCAGACTTCACAGCATGCTTGAGCTTGTCACGAAAACGCTTCTCCGTAATTTTCTCTGGCTTTGCGTGGGGGAGCGATGGCGGCGTAGACAGGGTGGACTGTCTTTTTTGTGAATTTGTGGATGAGGTGTCGTTAGGTTGCTTGTTCATTGCGACTAATTATCAAATTCAGCGCTTAAGCCTTGATCCAGCTGAGCGAAGACCATTCCAAGAGCATTATCTTGAAGCCAAAGTAGATTGATTTGTTTTACCGTCAGCCCCAAGGCACCATCCTCGTTCATTGCAAAGCCTCGTAAAGTGAGCGGAGTACCCTCAACAGTAAACTGAAGCTCGACTTGTCCACCATTTAGGGTACAGCCGCTGCTTTGATAGTTAGTGAGCGGTGTGTTGATTGGATCCAAAATCTGGCCTTGTGGGTCTGTGGTCAGCGAATGCTCTACGCGTACTGACTGAAGGCTAAGCTCTGCATCGCAATCTTGCGCTCCGTTGGAGACGGAGAGGCTGAGACGAGATTCATCCAAACTCGTCAAAATGTGTGCGTCATTATCCATGAAGAAATAATGCCCACTTATGGTGAACTCGAGCGGAGCACCTGTTGTGAGCTGAATATTGTCAGAGCGTTGTCTAGAGGCGAGTATCAAGCCTCGTTTTGCTCTTCTGTTGTCGCCTGTGTCAATGGCAAAAGCAAGATGATCACCGTTGTCTGAAACATGGCCTAGAGGCACTTTAGATCGCGTTCCCTGACCAAATGCAATCAACCCATTTGGGATTCTGATGGGATTATCGTCATCATCAACGCTATCCACTTCATATAGTGTAAAGGAGGGGCTTTCGAGATTCGGGTTAGTTTGATCTAAACGTGAGGTAACCACGTTATTCTCGTTTCGGACTAACTCCCATGTTCGGTAATGTGTGTCGCCGATCGGTTGAGTCGTCGAAAAGCTACCGCTATTTGCAGTCCAAACCGATGATTCTGCTCGGATAAGTATTGTTTCGTTGTTTGCATTATCTTCATCAATGTCTATTGAAAATTCGAGCACATCGTATTCGCCCGAAATGTCGTCCTCGCCGAAATCTTCACTGACTTGCAGGCCGTGTACTTCCCAGCTGAAGTAACGCTGCGATTCGGCGATCCCGTCACGTTCGTATGTATCCGGGTCTGATCCAGTTTGATTTAGGTTAAATACATTGATCAAGCCATACCCTGTTCCCGCGAGCCATGTTGGACTCAAGCCATAGTCCGGCTCTTGCGGGGTAATGAGTGAGTTTAGTGTTGTGTCTGGCTCGTACTCATTGATTCGATAAAGTTTGTAGTAAACCGGATTGTAATCGTAACCATAAATTCCTGCTGGCTGTGAGTCGGGCGTGTTTGTAATGGTTTGTGCGATAGCCCGGTCATTCAAGAAAAAGCCCTGACTGCTCAAGTGTGTGCCATTTACCAATGTGCCGTTGTCTTGCTCAGGGTTGGTAATAAAAGCGTAGCGGTTTTCCGGACGAGAAGGGTCCACTTCAACGAAAGGGCGAAGCGCGCTCTGAAAGCGAAGCGTGCTCATCTCGAATGGGACATCGGGGAGCACATCATCGTAGCGATAGTCTAGGTAATATGCGTTGTGTATGAGTCTAGGAAGCACTTCGTCACTCTCGTCGAGACCAATATGAGACGAGGAAATCACTAATTTGTTATCCAATGCTGTACTTGCATCTTGAATAAAACCCATCGAGAAGAACACCGAATTGTAGGTGTCCGTTGGGCGCAATCTAGACTGAAGTCCGCCGTTTAAAATATCGGAGTTTTCTTCGGTGTCATACGAATCACGCACGGTGCCCTTGGCGATAGGTGACTCTGAGCGAACGATCTCTTTGACCGCAGTGTCTATGTGAGTAATCAGATCGGATTTCGAGCGTAGTAAGTTCAGAGCCTCTTCTGCTGTTTGGCTAGATTGGACGTCATTGCTGTATTCATACACTCTGGCTGTTTCTGCAATAAATGAGAGTAAGCGTGCTTTAGCCCGATGCTGGGTTTCACAATCGGTGTTATTCACGCAAGGCAAGTGCTTCGCAAGATCGATGCTGTCGTTCAATTGATCAAAAAGCCGCTCGACCGCTAGATGAGAACCGAAGCTGACAACGATGGATTGATCATCACTCTCTGCGCGCCTCAGTGGCGCATAGAGTACTTCTTGGTTTGGGTATTCAACACGGATGACGGCATCGATACGAGGCTCAAAGTTCTCAATAAACTCCAATTTACAGCCGGGAGCATTCGGCTTCAGTGAATCTGCACGCGCCTTGGCTGTGTAGTTCGGGATATCTGTTAGCCGCCCCTCAAC
>NZ_LWFT01000546.1:0-559 GCF_001635105.1 Oleiphilus sp. HI0079 | reverse complement strand
TGCCTTTAAGCGTATGAAAAGCACGGCGTAGCTCCGTCAGGGCCTCCTTATCATCATAGTTTTCTACAAGACGTGGTAGGTAGGCTTGAATCGTTTCATTCACTTCTTCCGATTCTTCAATGAAGATTTCAAGTATTTCTTCGTCGATCAAATCGTCATCATCTTCAACCGATTCTGCAACCTCCATAACAGGCGGCTGCTCAACATCTTCAGGCACATCCTCGACAATGGATTGCTCCATTTCCGGAAGTTGATCAGTTGGCTCGACTGCAGGCTGCTCTTCGATTGCCGGCTCTTGATGCATTGATCGCTCATCAGGAGATTCTGGATCAATGCCCGGGGAAGCGCTGCTATTATCAAATACGCGAGCGATAGAGTTCTCAAGCTGACGCGCAAGCTCGGACTCTGCACCCTTAGAAAAGTCTGCCAACAAGCCGGAAAGATGCTCTCTCACGGAGTCGACAGCATTCAATTCCTCTAAACTGATACTTAGGCTTTGGTCAACACGAGAGTTCAGCCTTGATTCAACAGCCCAGGCTAAAGTAGCCATGTCCTCCGC
>NZ_LWFT01000545.1:0-11118 GCF_001635105.1 Oleiphilus sp. HI0079 | reverse complement strand
TGTGATCGAGCCAGGAGAGCGTATCGCGCAATTGGTTGTGCTTCCTGTCGTTCAGGTTGAGTTCCAACTGGTGGAAGATTTTCAGGAGTCTGATCGCGGCGTCGGCGGATTTGGCTCAACAGGTACAAAATAAAATTATAATTAGTCTAGTCGCAGGCTCAGGAAGGACACATGGTGGGACTTAAGAAAAAGCATGACTTGGTAAAGACCGAAAAAGCGTCAACGAAAAAGGCCAAGAAATCAAAATCGGCCAAGGATAAAGCCGGAGCCTCTTCCCAGTCTTTAGCCGCCTGGAGTTTTCAGCCAGCCGCTATTGCGCTTCTAGTGATTGTCGCCTTGGCTGTCGCCTTGGAAATCGTTTTTGTGACTTCGGTAGAAAACGGGCAGCAGCAGGACGTCAATGCGCGTTACGCTGAGCTTGTTCAGAGAGACTTGAATTTCTTAGCGAATGAGCGTCTTGGAGCGCTTAAGTCTGTTGCACGCAGTCCAGAACTCATCGAGCGCCTGATAACGAGCGCTGAGAATAACCATGATTTGCTGCGAGCGACATTTCCAGACTTGGTTGAATTCTATGTCGTATCCGCCGAGCAACTCCCGCAAGTCAGAACTCTATACCCAAATCTCGGATACGCAAGTGTCGATGCTATTCGTAAAGCTCAAACACTAGAAAATTTGAAGCTCGAAGCCTTCTATGATGGCTCTAAGTGGTTTTATCAGGCAGCACTTGCGGTTACTGATGAGCCCGCTGCCGTTATTTTGTTTTTATTTGACGATTCGGAAATAAAACGCGCTTTGCAGGGGCAGGCTAAAGCATTAGAAGGGAACATCGCTTTGTATAGTAGCTCAGCAGAAAATGCGGCGAAGGTTATGGAGTTTGGTTCGCCTGCGCATGGTGAGCAACTTTCTAAGCCTATTCATATCGGCTCTTGGCAGCTTCGTTATGCCACGACGGCTAATGGCTTAATCGCGGTTGATAGAACGTTCCTTTGGTCAATTCTCGCTGCAGCGGCCCTAATATCGCTAATTCTTGTTTATCTTATTTGTCGTCTGCGCTTAAACAAGATTCGTTCAGATGTGGTGCTTACATCAAGTTTGGTGTTGTCTGGTATCTCCGGTGAGAGAAAGTCATCTGTGCGCCTGGCTTTTGCAGAAACATCGTCGCTACTTGAGAATGCGAACAAAGCGCTTGCTGAACAGGAGCAAAAAGCGAAACCAGCCATGGCAGCCAAGCCGAACGCTTCAAACGCAGCCGAGTCGATGGGCGTTGTTGAGGCTCATGCTGAAGATAGCTCGGACGACGATTTGAATTTTGATGATCTGGACCTAGATGAGGAGTTAGGTTTGAACGAACCCGAAGTTGCTTTACCGCGTTCTGATGAACATGAGGGTGCAGAGATTGATGCATCGATTTTTAGAGCCTACGACATTCGCGGAATTGTTGATGAAACGCTGACGCTTGAAACGGTTGAGTTGATTGGCCGCTCTCTCGCTTCTGAAGCACTGTCTCAAGGGCAAAACACGCTTTGTGTTGGTTACGACGGGCGTCTTTCTAGTGAGGCGTATTGCCGCGCTATCTGTCAGGGCATCACAAGCACAGGCGCTGATGCGATTGTTGTGGGTCGTGTGCCGACGCCGGTCCTCTATTTTGCGACGCATAAATTGGAAACTGGAACCGGTGTGATGATTACCGGAAGCCATAATCCAAGTAACTACAATGGCTTTAAGATGATGATCGGTGGTAAAACGCTGGCTGGCGATGACATCCAGACGTTATATCAGAGAATTCGAAATGGCGATTTCGCGAGTGGGTCTGGGAGCGTCAGCGAGCAAAGCGTTGATGACATTTACCTTGATACTATCGTGAATGATGTTGCCGTTGCTGCGCCATTACGCGTAGTGGTCGATGCTGGTAACGGTGTTGCAGGAGAGCTAGGGCCGAAGTTGATTGAAGAGCTGGGTTGTGAAGTTATCCCATTGTTCTGTGATATCGATGGAACATTCCCAAATCACCATCCTGATCCGGGCAAGCCAAAGAATCTTGAAGATTTGATTGCGGCGGTTGAAGAGCATGATGCCGATGTGGGTCTTGCTTTTGATGGAGACGGAGATCGTGTGGGCGTTGTCACCAATACGGGCAAAATTATTTGGCCGGACCGCTTGCTGATGTTATTCGCTAAGGATGTGGTTTCACGAAACCCTGGTGCCGATATTATTTACGATGTGAAGTGCTCGCGACGTTTGAATGGTCTGATTTCGAGCTATGGTGGTCGTCCGATTATGTGGAAAACGGGGCACTCACTTATCAAGGCGAAGATGAAAGAAACAGGCGCGCTGCTAGCCGGTGAAATGAGTGGGCATATATTCTTCAAAGAGCGTTGGTTTGGCTTTGATGATGGATTGTATAGTGCAGTTCGCTTGCTTGAGCTGCTAGGAATTGAAGATCGCAGCGCTGAGGAGGTGTTTGCTGACTTCCCAGAGGATCTCAGTACGCCAGAGATCAATATCACCGTGAGCGACGAGTCCAAGTTTGAGCTGATTGAAAAGCT
Organism: Oleiphilus sp. HI0079; assembly: GCF_001635105.1. Taxonomy (NCBI): domain Bacteria; kingdom Pseudomonadati; phylum Pseudomonadota; class Gammaproteobacteria; order Oceanospirillales; family Oleiphilaceae; genus Oleiphilus; species Oleiphilus sp. HI0079. The sequence goes on along the minus strand of NZ_LWFT01000545.1, from coordinate 8,572 downwards.
GTGTGCAAGAGCGGCGGCTTTCGAGGACGGTAATGTTTCGACGATTGACGGATTGCGCGTTGATTTCGCTGATGGCTGGGGTTTGTGCCGTGCGTCAAATACGACGCCGGTATTAGTATTGCGGTTTGAGGCGGATGACGAAGCAGCGTTGAAGCGTATTCAGCAGCGCTTTAAAGACCAGCTGTTGGCGATTGATGAAAGCCTTAACGTGGCATTTTAAGAAAGAGTTTTGTTAATGAGTTTAGATAAAGAAAGCGCAATCCAGGTTGCGTCTGTTTTAAACAAGGCCTTGCCTTATATTCAGCGCTTTGCGGGAACCACCATTGTGATCAAGTATGGTGGTAACGCAATGGAGAACGAAGAGTTGAAAAACAGCTTCGCGCGCGATGTTGTATTGATGAAACTTGTGGGTATTAACCCTATTGTGGTGCATGGTGGCGGTCCGCAAATCGGTGATTTATTAAAGCGTCTCAATATCGAAAGTCGCTTTGTCGAGGGTATGCGTGTGACGGATGCCGAGACCATGGACGTGGTAGAAATGGTGCTCGGTGGGCTCGTCAACAAGGAAATTGTGGCGCTGATCAACCGAAATGGTGGTAAGGCAATCGGTTTGACTGGTAAAGACGCTGATTTTATTCGCGCCAGAAAACTCGAGGTTTCGAGCGCCGCGCCTGAGGTTCAGAAATCAGAGATCATCGATATAGGCCACGTCGGAGAGGTTAGCAAAATTAATCCAGAGCCTATTGATATGTTGGTTAACAGCGATTTTATTCCTGTTATCGCACCTATCGGTGTTGGCGAAAATGGCGTTTCTTACAATATAAATGCCGATCTCGTTGCTGGAAAGGTTGCAGAAGAGTTAGGGGCTGAGAAGCTGATTCTGCTGACGAATATATCTGGTCTTCAGGACAAAAACGGCAAAGTTTTAACCGGTCTGAATACCAAACAAGTTGACGCGTTGATTGAAGATGGGACGATTTACGGTGGCATGCTGCCCAAAATTGCCTGCGCGCTTGGTGCTGTTCGCAATGGCGTAAAGAGCGCGCACATTATTGATGGCCGTGTCAGTCATGCCACTCTATTAGAGATCTTTACTGATGAAGGAGTCGGAACGCTAATTAGTAATCTTTAGCGTCACCTGGATCAGGCGGTCGTGACTTTGTTACCGCCTTCTTTCACGGCTTTGGATAAGGCCGACTCTGTTTTCCGTAACATTTGCTCGGCGCTTTCGTTGTCCTTCAGACTTGCTATCGCCGCCGATACTGTAATTGTGCCAAGCTGAACTTTTGCTGCGCTATCGGAGAGGGTTTGTTTGGCAAGCCTCATGCGCAAATTATCAGCAACGCTATGTGCATCGTCAGTGTTGGTGTCGGGCAAAATCATCGCGAAGGTCTGTTCGCCATAACGGGCTATCGTGTCCGCACCCTTTAGGTTTTTCTTGAACAGGGTGGCGATAAACTTTAGCACTTTATCCGCAATGGCATCGCCGAATTTACTGCGAAATAATTTAAAGTCGTCCACTTCAAGCAGAACAATCGATATTGCTTCCTGATCTGATCGAGCCATGACTGCATGTGTCTCAAGATCCTCAATAAAAACACTCTTCGTCGGGATTCGTGTCAGAGTATCAATGCTAGATTCGCCGCTTAGCCGCGCTACCTCTTCTTTGAGTTGCTGCATTTCTCGAGTCATCGATACGAGAGAGTTTTGCATTTCACTTGCGGCGTCCTCACGATGCTTCGTGTGTTCAATAAGCTGCGCAACCATTAATTTCAACTCGCCAATGCTTTGCATCGCATCCGCTTCAGAAGATATATCCTGAAGCGCCTTGGAATACATGCCTAGACCTTCACCCTCTTGCCGAGCTTGCTTCAAAAAGCTGTTGATGACCCCTTTCACGTTATCACTAAGCTGATTTACGAGCGCTTCCCGTTCACTTGCAATATGTTTTTGATAGAGGTCCTTATGAATTGCTGATGTGAATGCGGTTTTGTTGAGATCTAAAAGATTAATCTCATTTACGAGCGAGGCGTTGCGGCCGCTCACATACTCATACCAAACGGCATAGTTCTCGGGTGTCGTCGCAATGTTTCGTTTCTGCATCTCAGGCAGAGTCTGCTTCAGCAGCGTAACGGCGGCTGTAATATCGCTATTTGATTGCATGGTCTGGTACTTCTTGCATGGCGCTCAAAGGTGGAAAATAAAAGCTGTATATTAAGTTATAGCAGATATATAAGGTTGCTTATAACTTTTGAGGATAAGTTGTTATTATAGTTAGCCTTTCGAGATATTTGATGTTTGCTATAGTTTAAAGAATGACCTAAACCCGAATGAGTAGATAAATCTAATGAAACGTTTCTTTGCCGCTATTCTTGTGCTCTTGGTTGTATTGGTCGGCGGCAGTAAAATTGCCGTGATGATTGGTGCAAGTAGCTTTCTATCGCAAGTCAAAACAGAGCTCGTATCGGTTGGTGCATTGAATTTCCAATCGGTTTCCACGTCACTCCAAGATTCCGAAGTCGTTATATCCAAACCGACATTCAAGCACTTTTTGTTAAAGAAGGATTTCTCAGCGGAGCAGGCGCGGCTTAAGTTCGAAGGTCCTGTCGATATGATGTTGGGTTTATTATCCGCGTTAGGTTCTGATTATTCTGATCTTGATCAGCTTATTTTAGATGATTTCGAGACGGATTTGCCTGACCAGCTCATGTATGAGCAGCTCTCTGAAAACTTGAGCCTTAGTATTGATCAATGGTTTTCTTTTCTGTCCTGTAGCGGTGAATCATCGCCAACCAAGACAAGCTTGGCCAAGGCCGGTATTGAGAATCTCAAGGCGCAGGTTATGGTCCATCTTGGCCTGCCTGAGTCGACTATAGAGTTTGATACGCTCGGTTTTGGACGGGTCATTATCGATACAGACCTCTTGGCGCATCTCTCCGGTTCTGGTGAGGGGCGACTGCGCAGTATTTCTTATATAGATAACGGTTACTTTAAACGTCTGGCGCAGACCTGTTATCACGAGTCCGAAGATTCCGGCTCTTTGTCGCAGAGTATTGTGGATGGTTGGAGTGAAAACCTTGCGATGCGCGGGTATCGCGTGAGTAGTTCTGCCTTGTCAGTGATTAAAACGTTTATTGAGCAGGGTGGGATATTGAGATTCTCCGTAGGGGATGCTGTTCCCGCGCCTCGGGACGGCTCATATGGCTGGCAAGAAGCGGCATTTATTGCGCGCGTAGAGGTTCAAAGCAATGACGGAGAGCCTGTTGCTTTAGAGTTGGAGCAATATTTTGCTCCACCGATTCAAGAGACGGTGTCAAAGCCAGAGCAGACAGTGGAACCCGCTTATATCGAAGTTGATATGTCGTCGGAGACTGAGCTTAATCCGCTTGATCAACTGCTTGGAAAACAGGTAAGAGTGCGTTTATTCAAGGAGCAAGAATATGAAGGAAGCGTTAAGCTTATTGATGAGCATCAGATTGAGATGATACCGCTTAAAGGCGATGGGAAAGTAAGTTATACCTTTAAGCTTCTCGAGATAGAAAGGCTGGAGGTATGGACCGAGTGACCAGGATTCCTCATGTTCCGTTAGCGCCTTTTACTGAGCTGTTAGGTGATATTGTTGCGGAGAATTCGATTAGCGCAGCGGATTCGCATTGGGATCACAGCAATGAGCGTGTAATTGATATTCTTCAAGGTTGGTTTGATCGGCTCGGTTTTAATACGCAGATACAAGATGTTGACCCACTTAAGGGTAAATACAATTTGATCGCAACTCTTGGAAGTGGTCCCGGTGGGTTGGTACTTGCAGGTCATACTGATACGGTGCCTTTCGACGAGTCTCGCTGGAGCACAGACCCTTTCAAGCTGCATTTTGAGCAGGAGAAATTGTTTGGCTTGGGCTCCTGCGATATGAAGGGCTTTTTTCCAATCATTGTGGAAGCGCTCAGAGGGCTGGAGGGTGCGGAGCTTATTCAACCGTTGATTGTAATTGCAACTGCGGATGAGGAGAGTTCGATGGCTGGAGCTCGAACATTGGCGGAAGGGTCAAGCTTTCAGGCGCGAGCGGCTGTCATTGGCGAGCCGACGAGCATAAAGCCGATACGCATGCACAAAGGCATTATGATGGAGTCGGTTCAGTTTCATGGCTGTTCCGGTCATTCGTCTAACCCTGCACTTGGTCAAAGTACTGTCGAAGCAGTCCATGGTTTTTTAGGTGAAATTCTTGCCTATCGTTCGCGTTTGCAAAGCCAGTATCAAAATGCCAACTTTCTTGTTTCAGGCCCTACGCTGAATGTTGGGGCGATCCATGGCGGAGACAGCCCAAATCGGATTTGTGGACATTGTCAGTTGAATTTTGATTTAAGGCCGCTGCCTGGTATGTCCATCGAGTCATTGCATGCCGAAATAAAAGCGCTGGTTCAACAAACAGGCTACCAACATGCGATTGAAGTAACGCATAAGTCTATGGTTAAACCTGTTCCCGCATTTGAGACTCCCGCGTCTTCGGAACTGGTGAAAATATGTGAGCGATTGACTGATACAAAGGCGCAAGCTGTTGCCTTTGCAACAGAGGCTCCATTTTTAAGTGGAATGGGTATGGATACCGTTGTAATGGGAGCAGGTTCCATTGATCAGGCGCACCAGCCCAATGAATTTCTCGCGACAGAACAGGTTAGAGGAATGGCGGATGTATTGCGTTCGTTGATCCAGAATTATTGTATCGCAGCCTCATAAGCTAATTAGAGAACTAAGAATAGACAATGAAAGATTGGATCAACTGGTTTAGGCATGCTTCTCCTTATATCAATCGACATCGAAATCGTTGTGTCGTATTTGGTGTAAGCGGCGAGGCTCTTGAGCATAAGAATTTTATTAACATCATTCATGATTTGGCTTTGCTCAGTAGCCTTGGCATTCGTATTGTCATGGTGCTTGGAGCACGGCCACAGATTGATCGGGCTCTGCAGGGCAAAGCAATCAACTCAGCCTTCTCGTCAGGTATCAGAGTCACGAGTAAAGAGGCGCTTCCTTGTGTTCTTGAAGCTTATGGTAAGGTTCGAAGCGAAGTTGAGGCGTTGCTGTCGATAGGCGTGGTCAACTCTCCTATGCACGGTTCTGCAATTAAAGTGGTGAGTGGGAATTTCATTGTAGCGAAGCCCCGAGGTGTCATTGATGGGGTTGATTTTGGCTGGACAGGGCAGGTTCGTAGAGTGGACCATGAGAGTATGTCTGCACATTTGCAGGCCGGATCAATGTTGATTCAGACCGCTCAGGGGTATGCTGTTACTGGTGAAATCTTTAACTTGTCTTACGATGAATTGGCAATGGAGGTCGCGCAATCGCTAGGAGCCGACAAGTTGATCTACCTTGGCCAGGAGAAAAGCGCGTTAACAAACTCGGAAGGCTTGCCTGTTCGCCAGATCGATGCCCAGTCTCTAACGCGCTTATTAGATTCCGAACCCGAGAGGGAAAATAGTCGTTTGTTGCGCTTGGCCAGTGCCGCATGTCACTCTGGCGTCAAACGAGTGCATATCCTAGGTTATGCAGACGACGGAGCGATACTGGAGGAAATGTTTACCCGCGATGGTGTCGGAACCATGGTGAGTGAAGAGAGCTATGATGAGGTGCGCGAAGCGCATTTGGACGATCTGACCGGAATCCAGGAGCTAATCCAGCCATTGGAAGAGCAAGGTGTTTTAGTGCGGCGCTCGAGAGAGTTGCTCGAAACAGAGCTGCATGCATTTACCGTTAATCTGCGCGATAACGCGATTATTGCATGTGCGGCACTGTATCCCTATCCGGAGTATGAGTCAGCTGAGCTAGCATGTTTTGCGGTGCATCCTGATTATCGTCGCGAAGGAAGAGGTGATCGAATCTTGGATGAGGTTTCTAGAAAAGCAAAATGCCAAGGTTTGAAGTACTTGTTTGTATTGACAACACAAACCGAGCATTGGTTTCTTGAACGGGGTTTTGAATTAAGTGGTCACGATGCGTTACCAAGTGGCAAACTATACGATATCGCACGTAACTCTAAAGTATTGAGAAAAGTACTTTAGGTGTGATTCGTTGACCGGAGGGATGATCTAGGTGAGTGCAAAGGAAAGAAGAGCGCTAGAGCGCATATCAAGCCATCAGGCCGCAACGCTTTATCTTGAAAGCGGACAGTCTTCTGCGTGCACTATCGAGGATTTTTGCGAGCAGGGAATGTACGTCACGTTCGCTTCGGGAACGATTCCGTCAGATAGCGCTATCAGGATTCTGCGCGTTAGCTTTAAGAATTTTCAGGGTCGCGAGTTATTTGTTAACGCTGAACCGGCGCATTTGAGTCACAATACGGCAGGGCTTCGCTTCGTCAATCAATACCCTGAGGTTGTTAGCTTTCTAAAAGAGAGATACGCGAACGACTCAACTCCTAAATTGTCCGTGCAGCATACGTCGATCATTGAGCGATGTTTGAGACTAATAGAACAATCTACGAAGAACGTTTATGAAAGTGCGCTTCCTCTTGTCGTACAAGCGGTGCGTGATGAAGCCGTTAATTCGCAAACGGATCAGATCGCCAATGCCAGAATGAATATCGCGGATAGAATCGAGAAGTTCGAGTCTACTATTTTGGCGAAAATCAGTAACGAGATCCTTAGTGTTGCTCCTCGAGGCCGCAAAAATATCATTGAGAATAACTCCTCGGACTTGGACCTTGTCGCGAAAGGAGAGTTTGAGGATTGGTTAATAAGTAAGGTGCTCACAACGAAGCTAGAGCAGAGTTTGCGCTCACCCTTGCTGCTTTTAAAGATGCGTACCGATTCGATGGGCTATCGAAGTGAGGGAGGCAGCGGCAGTCCCTTGGGGCCCGAAAGACTGGTTTATGCTTTTCAGACAGCAATGCACCCATATCTTCAGGAACTTGCTCTTGAGCGACGCGCGTTCAAAATTTTGGAAGCGGCTCTTTTACCCGAACTGGATAGCCTAACTCACTCGCTGAACGAACAGCTTGCCAAAGCGGGAGTCTTGCCTGATGCGTCCTTGGGTGAGTTAGTTAAGAAGTATGAGCAGCCTTCTAAAGTAGAAGAGAAGAGCACCATTGATTCATCGAATCAATCTCCACCGCCGCCCGCGCAAGATGTACCTAAGCCTAGCGTTGATTCCTCTCCTGAATCAATAGAATCGGCGCCACAAGCGAAACATCATGATCGCTCTGAAGGGAGGCCGCGAGCTTCTGTGGGCTATGGTGGGCAAACGCTGAATCATGACGGGGTTGAGAAAGGAAATGTATCGGCTGTCGATTTAGAAAAATCTCAGGGTTCAGCCGACCATGCACCAGCTTCCGATGCAGCGCAAGCTCCTGGCGTGGCTACACAGTCTGAGGGATTTTCTTCCATCGGGAAATTGTTTAGAAAGCTGCGCAACAAATCTGGCAATACTTCTTCTGGGGTGCCTGAGGGTGCGCCATTGTTTAGTCATCAGGAGCTTCATCAAGGTTTGTCCTCTTTGCATGGGCAATCTAGAGATGTCAACGAAGCTCAAACCAGTCTTCTCGAACGAGTCTTGGAAAGTTTGAACAAAGATGCCGACTCCCCGAGAGACTTGAATGAAGAGCAGAAGGATCAGGTTGATGTCGTTGATCGTTTTTTTGGCTCATTGCAGCAGAACCCGCGCTTAACGCATGAAGGTAAGCAACATCTTTTTAGACTAGAGATCCCGGTTCTCAGGCAGTTATTGGAAAATGACCGTTTTTTCGATGACCATGACAGCCCTCTCAGAGATGTACTAAACAGGATTGCAAAGCTCGGTGCTCAAGGTGGAAGACTCGGTAAAATAGGACATCAGAAAATTGAGCAGCTTGTTGCGCGAATCAACGAAGAGTACGACCAAGATCATGGCGTTGTGGATCAGGTACGTGCTGAGTTGGATGAGCTGATCGCGAGACAACATGCTCTATATCTGAAAAATGTCGAGCGGGTTGCGGCCGCAGCTGATGGAGCGCATAAGATAGATGAGGCTCGAAAATATGTAGCTGAAGTTGTATCGGGCATGCTTGCAAAGCAGCAGGTACCAGCAGCTCTTCAGAGTTTGCTAGATAATGGATGGCTTGAGCATCTCAACTTATTATCAATAAAGTACGGTAAAGATAGCGCCCAGTTTTCTGAGGCTCTTGGCGTTGTTGAAGCGCTGAAGCAATTTGGACAAAATCCTGAGATTGGTTTCGATGCGCGTAGAAATATTCCTTTAATTCAGGATGGCTTGAAGTCTATTTCTGGCGGTGTTGAGACCTCGAAAAATGTCCGTGAGGAATTAAAGCAGTTGATGCTAGATGCCTCGTCTCGGACACATGCCATGGTTGAAGCAAAACCTGTGATTTTAAAGTCTGAATCGGCTGAAGAAGAGAGAGAAAAGAACAATATTGAGAAATCTAAGCAGCTTCGGCCCTGGCTACTAAGGGCGAAAGCCATTCCTCTGAATGCTTGGTTGAGGTTTCAGAAGGAAGGGGAAGCAGAGCCTCAGTATATTCGGCTAGTCTGGATTGCCAGAGCTTATACCAAGTTTGTCTTTGTCAATCATCAGGGCTTGAAAG
>NZ_LWFT01000544.1:0-8197 GCF_001635105.1 Oleiphilus sp. HI0079 | reverse complement strand
CCAATATGAGAATATTTAAGGTCTATATGTTCGGCACTCAACCCCCTCATTTTGCGGTGTCGCTCAACAAGCGCATCTAAACGCACAGCCAATAGAGAAAGTGGCTCTCGCTTATCGACATAAGCATCTGCGCCGAGCTTGTAACTCATTTCCTGAAGACCAGTATCTGTATGCGCCGAAAGGATTAAGACTGGTGTTAATGGGAATTTCTCACGAAATTCCCGACATAGCTCGACGCCCGCAAGAGGATTTTCGCCAAGCTCGACATCGAAAACGGCACAGTCAAAATCCGCGTAGCAGTAAATCAGATGCTTCGCTTGATCTTCACAGTCAGCGGCAACAACATTATACCCGTTCGCTAAAAAGAGCTCGGAGAATCTATTACGCAAGCCTGTTTCATCTTCAACATACAAAAGCTTTTTCTGTTCCATAGAAAAGCGCACGCAAACGTTTATTATAATTATTAAGCTCGCATTAAGCTTAAACCTTATCTAGTCTAGGGTTATTTGCAATTGAAAATCAATAGATCAGGACAAAAAGAAATAGAACCCAGCTTCAACGTGAGATCGCATTAAACAAGCTCCGCGACCATACTAGCGGGAATATCACTGTCTATGTATGCCATTCCCAGCTTATTCAAGTACTCTTCGCGCTCGGCTTTCATAAGGTCAATATCGAGAGCATCAAGGCCAGCCTGCTCATAAAGTTTCGCTAGGTAAATCATAAATGCCTCTCCTTCTTTAATCATAAGGAGGCCGGCAGCACCAACGTCTGGACGCACTTTCTTTGACGTATCCTCATCCAAAGAAACAGCCAGAACTACAGGGCGCTCATCACCTTCAAAGCGCACACTTCTGCGCTTAACACATTGCTCTGCCCAAAAATAAGCAAGCGCCTTGCTCTGAGTCAGAAATACTGGCTCGCGTTGCTCTGTGTAATTATTCCCAATGGTAGCCATTGTGCTCTTAGCCGCTTGATTGAATGCTTGATCGCCGGATCGATTTAGGCCGCTCGCGTTGATCGAATCAACCAAAGCTGATGACGTACCGTGATACCACACCCCGTCATTCGAAATTGCGAACCCGTCTTTTGCTAAAACTGTATCAATATCGTTATAAATATCTGGAAGCTCTGTCATATCAGTCAATAACCTAGGAAAAAAACTGGATGCGGGAATTATAGGGTCTCAAAACCTAGCTTCAAGCCAGTTGACCATTTGTTTCAGGTATAGGCCGTATAAAATCAGTCAGCCTTCAGAAATGAACGCTCTATCTGTGGAGCAAGGGACTATAACGAAAAAAGGCGACCCTAAGGTCGCCTTTTAAACAGCTTAACTAGCCAGTCTCAAATTAAGAGAACTGGTTAGAAGTGTTTTTCGCACCGCCAGCTTTAAGCGCGCGATCACCAAGGTAGTATTCTTTGTGATCATCACCAAGGTCTGAGCCAGCCATGTTTTGGTGTTTAACACATGCGATACCTTGACGGATCTCTTTACGCTGAACGCCTTCAACATAACCAAGCATACCTTGCTCACCAAAGTAGTTTTTAGCAAGGTTGTCTACAGACAATGCAGTGGTGTGGTAAGTCGGTAGCGTGATCAAGTGGTGGAATACGTTCGCTTCGCGAGCTGTATCCGCTTGGAACGTTTTAACACGCTCGTCCGCAGCTGCAGACAATTCAGAATCGTCGTACTCAGCAGACATTAGGTTTGCACGATCGTATGCAGAAACGTCTTTACCTTCTGCTACCCATGCATCGTAAGTTTGCTGACGGAAGTTCAATGTCCAGTTGAAAGATGGAGAGTTGTTATAAACAAGCTTCGCATCTGGGTGTACTTTACGTACGTCGTCCATCATGCCTTTGATTTCGTGTACAGTTGGTACTGCAGTCTCGATCCAAAGTAGGTCTGCGCCTGCGTTAAGAGCACCGATACAATCGAATACACAACGCTCATGGCCAGTACCTTGACGGAACTGGTATAGACCTGAAGCAAGACGCTTAGGACGAACAAGCTTACCGTCACGGCTGATAAGAACGTCGCCTGGGTTAGTGTCTTCTGGTGCAACTTCTTCAACGTCTAGGTAAGAGTTGTAGATATCGCCAGCATCGCCTGGCTCGTTTACAACAGCGATTTCTTTAGTAAGACCAGCACCTTCAGAGTCAGTACGTGCAACGATTACACCGTCATCAACACCTAGCTCAAGGAAAGCGTAACGTAGTGCGCGAAGCTTACCGTGGAAGTCAGCGTGAGGAACAGTTACTTTACCGTCTTGGTGACCACATTGCTTCTCGTCAGCAACCTGGTTTTCGATCTGTAGACAACATGCGCCTGCTTCGATCATTTGCTTAGCCATTAGGTAAGTCGCTTCAGCGTTACCGAAACCAGCATCGATGTCAGCAACGATTGGCACAACGTGCGTTTCGTGGTTGTCGATTTTGTCTTGGATTTCAGCTTCTAGAGCAGAGTCGCCAGCTTCACGTGCTTTATCAAGCTCACGGAAAAGACCACCTAGCTCACGCGCGTCAGCCTGACGTAGGAAGGTGTATAGCTCTTCAACAAGACCAGCAACAGCTGTTTTCTCGTGCATAGACTGATCAGGAAGTGGACCAAAGTCAGAACGTAGAGCAGCTACCATCCAACCTGAAAGGTAAAGGTAACGACGCTCAGTTGAACCGAAATGCTTCTTGATGGAGATAAGCTTTTGTTGACCTACAAAACCGTGCCAGCAACCTAGAGACTGTGTGTACTTAGTTTTGTCTTTGTCGAACTCAGCCATGTCGCGACGCATGATACCTGCAGTGTATTTTGCGATGTCTAGGCCAGTTTTGAATTTGTTCTGTGCGCGCATACGTGCAGCAGATTCTGGATTGATTTGATCCCATGGAGCACCAGCTGCTGCTTTCGCTGCCGCTACCGCTTTAATGTCGTCTTGATATTGTGACATGAGCTTATCCCTCTGTTTACGGGTTTCACCTTGATGAGCCCTGTTAAACCGGTGATTTAACATCGCACCAAGGCACTTCTTGAAAGTTCGGGGCGAATCTTAATCCTGCAAAGCCCATAAATAAAATATATTACTCGTATAGCCGCTATACACTTAGAAAATAAGCAAAAACTAAGGTCACACGGTAGTTTGCATTGCATTCCCCCTGCCTATTCACTTTGAGCGTTGTAAGCGTGTGAATGTTACGTAATTAGTAGAACGAAAATCACTTTGTTAACGTAAAAGCACTTGAAGACTCTTTTGAAGTGGACGCAAATCAAACACAGCCAACTAAGGAATCTGGTTATGGGCGATCTCAAAACTATTCGTATCGACGCAGGATGCATTCTAACCATGAATGACGCGCAGCCTTTGTTGTATGACCACAGCTTAGTAATGTCAGGTTCGACAATTAGGGACTTATTGCCTACCACCGAGGCGAGTGCAGCTAAGACTGATCAGGTTTTCGATCTAAAGCAACACGCGATCATGCCCGGCTTGATCAACGCACACGGGCATGCCGCAATGTCACTACTAAGAGGCATAGCCAACGATCTGCCGCTGCAAGAGTGGCTTGAGCAACATATTTGGCCTGCGGAAGGAGCAAACGTAAGTGAAGACTTTGTTCGCCTAGGCACACGGCTTGCCATCGCGGAGATGCTTAAAAGTGGAACAACCACGTTTAGCGACATGTATTTTTTCCCCGAAGCTGCGGCAAGCGAAGTGGATGAACAGGGAATCCGAGCTCAACTCTGCACGCCAATTTTGGATTTTCCTACACCTTGGGGTTCCGGGCCCGACGAGTATTTATCTAAATCAAAAGCACTGCATGAACGCTTTAGAAATCATCAGCGAATTAGCATAGCCCTAGGCCCGCATGCGCCTTACACCGTTTCAAATGGCGCATTAAAAAATGTCTGTCACTTGGCAGTTGAACGAAATATGGCAATTCAAATGCACGTGCATGAAACGCAACAAGAGGTTGATGACGCAATTGCCTTAAATGGCAAGCGCCCTATTGAGAGATTGGCTGACTTGGGCCTTCTGGAGCTGGGCAGCGCGGTGCAGGCGGTCCATATGACGGCACTGACAGCAGACGAAGTTGCTCTAATGGCTGCGAAAAAAGTGCATGTTGTACACTGCCCTGAATCTAATATGAAGCTCGCCAGCGGATTTTGTCCAACCCAGGACCTGTTAAGCGCTGGGGTTAACGTTGCCCTAGGAACGGATGGTGCCGCCTCCAACAATGATCTGGATATGTTCGGCGAGATGCGCACAGCAGCTCTAATAGCCAAAGGATACTCCGGTAATGCGGCCGCCGTCCCAGCCCGAGAAGCACTCAAAATGGCAACAATAAACGGAGCAAAAGCGCTACGACTAGAGCATAAAACAGGCTCAATTGAGATAGGTAAGCAAGCCGACTTAATCGCACTTAATCTTAGCCAGTTAAACACAGTTCCTAGCTATGACATCGAGGCTGACATCGTTTACAACGTAAACTCAAGACAAGTTAGCCATGCTTGGGTTGCGGGAGAACTTCTGTTAGATTGCGGCCGCCTAACCCGCGTTAATGAGGAAGAGCTTATTGCGCAGAGTAAGCTGCGTCAGAAAAGCGTCTTGAGCAGCAAACAGCGTTAGCCAAAAAAGCACGAGAATCAGTATGACAATATCGGTAAAAAATCCAAACGTAGACCCATCAGAGATCGCTAAATTTGAAGCACTAGCAAGTCGCTGGTGGGACAAGACTAGCGAGTTCAAACCCTTGCACGACATAAACCCACTGCGCGTGAATTACATTGATGAGCGCGCATCTCTTGCAGGCAAGAAGGTACTTGATATTGGTTGCGGGGGCGGCATTCTGAGCGAAGCAATGGCGCATAGAGGGGCCGAAGTCTCGGGCATCGACATGGGAGAGGCGCCACTTGCTGTTGCGCAGCTTCATAGTCTTGAATCGGGTATTTCCGTAGATTATCGCCAAATCACAGCTGAAGAGCTTGCAGAGCAAGAAGCGGGAACTTACGACATCGTGACCTGCCTTGAAATGCTTGAGCACGTGCCGTCTCCTCTTTCAATCATCCAAGCATGCGAGAAATTATTAAAGCCTGGTGGTGAGCTTTTTCTAAGCACGATTAATCGAAACCCGAAGTCATATTTATTCGCGATTATTGGCGCCGAGCACATATTGAAAATGCTTCCAAAGGGGACACATGAGTTCAAGAAGTTTATTAAGCCCTCAGAGCTTGCGAACCATGTGCGAACAGCAGAGTTGGATATGCTTGATTTAACAGGTATGACTTACAATCCGATCATTAAGGAATACAAGCTATCGCGGGATGTTGACGTCAATTATCTTATGCATGCCAAGAAGCCGCTAAAATGATGGCAATTAGAGGCGTGCTTTTCGACTTAGACGGTACGCTGATGGATACCGCACCTGACTTCTACGTCACCTTGCATGAACTCAGGCAGCGTTACCAATTGCCTCGTTTATCTGAGCTTACTATTAGAAATAGAGTATCTGATGGTTCGAGAGCACTCACTCAGCTCTGCTTTGACCATGACTCACTAGACCCCGACACATTCGAGCAGCGCCGCTTGGAGCTTTTGGATATTTATGCTGAAGTAGCGGGACATCAAGTATCGATATTCCCCGAGATGACTGAAATACTGAATATCCTTGATTCAAATCAGATTCCGTGGGGGATCGTTACCAATAAGCCACGGCTCTATACAGAGCTCATTCTCGAGCGCTCATCGCTCAACTTAAACTGCAAAGTATTGGTATGCGCAGATGATTTGAGCAACGCAAAACCGGACCCAGAAGGGATACTCCTCGCATCTAGAGAGCTAGATTTGAATGCCCAAGACATTCTCTATGTGGGAGATCATGAACGGGACATCATCGCTGGCAAGCGTGCCGGTTGCCGGACTGCTGCGGTCACCTTTGGCTATTTTGACGAAGAGATCAACATCGATAGCTGGAGTGCTGACTTTGTCATTACATCGCTAAGTGACTTTGAAAGACAAACCAAATTTCAATAAGGCGATTCTGCGTATCATTCCAAGCAGTTCGTCGCCGCACGCTAAAAACAGCTATTTAACCAATCAGTGCCAACCAATACACCCACGCCTTAACAGTACATTTTCTGCACAAAAAGCTTGCAGTCAGAGCAAGCTAAACTACCCTAATATCTGTGATTTAGAGCAGCATCTTCGAATGACCACCTAGCCTTTACCATTCGTATTCATCATCGGTGAATAATGGGGATGCCTGTGCCAAGTAAGGTCGTATGTCACGTGCTTCTTCAGGAAAGAGTACAACTGAGTGATGGAAAAATGTCAGGAACGACTAGAACGTCTAGCAAAATGCCGAAACTCCATCAGCGAAAAAAGCTACGTGGTGCCAAACTTTTTCCAAGCGACAGCCGATCAACCAACAACGCAGGCTTTAGATGCGTCCTTCTGCCCAATTCCGTTTCAGATACATTTTCTAGGAGTTCAGTGTGCTAGATAAGATTCGCTCAATTAACGTTTCCAAAAAGTTGATTATTCTCTCGTTTCTTCCATGTCTTGCAGCCACCGTCTTTGCAGTTCAAATAATGGTCATCGACAAAGGTGCATTGGACGCTAACAAGACCATTCACCACGATATCGAGCTGGCAGCATTACTCGACAACATTGCGCACCAACATGCCGTAGAGCGAGGGTTAAGTGCGGGTTTCTTGGGAAGCAAAGGAAGTAAGGGAGGAGATAAGGTGCGCGCCCAGAGAGTTGTCGCAGATAAAGCTTGGGCTGCGCTAAGTAGCTATATTGATGCATCCGATCATCAGATTGCACCACAAGCTCTCAAGCTAATTGCCAGCTTAGAAACATTGATGGGCAACAAAGCTGTCGTCCGAAATCGTGTAGACGCATTAGATCCCCAGAACGGCGCGTTTCATTACTATTCGTCCGTTAACCAACACGCATTGAACGCGATCGAAAGCGTACAGTCCGAGATTTCGGACCCTGAACTAGGTCGTGGCTATTATGCGTATCTTCACACTCTTTGGCTGAAAGAACGTGCAGGACAAATTCGTGGCATGATGAATGGCACGTTCAAGAGCGGCAACCTCAGTGCGGCGCGCAAAGCGACAATTAGCAGTTACATAGCTAGCCGACAAGATCATCAATACAAAGCAATAGAGTTTGCAGCCTCCGATCAGCGCGACGCGTTCGAATCACTCAAGCTGAGTTCGGCCTATCAGCATGTAGATGATGTTGAGCGCACGGTGCTATCAAGCTCTGGCGAGATCGCCGATATTGCTCCAGAGGTGCAATCAAACTGGTTCCCGATCGCTACCGAAAGCATTAAGGCAGCCAAAGGAATAGCGGACTCCATGGCTAACGACCTAAAAGCAAAAGCAGAAGCAAATATAGACAAGGCAACAACAAGTCTCATCGTAGAGGCGCTTGTATTAGTTGCACTGCTAAGCCTTATTGTCCTATTCGTCTCTTGGCAAGCGCGTGACATTGGCAAGCGTTTACGCAACCTGACAGATAGCCTAGCGAGCGCCATGAATGACGGTGAATTCAATATCCGAACTAACGATTCTTCAGCAGATGAGCTGGGCAAGATCTCCCAGAGCGTAGACTCCTTTATGGCGCTGTTGTGTGAGTTAATTAGCGATCTTCGTGGAATTTCGGCAACGCTAATGACGAAGTCGGAAGAACTTGCCGAGATCACTGCGTCAAACCGAAAATCCTTACACGCACAGAATGAGCAAACCCAGGTGGTTGCGAGCTCTGTGACCGAAATGTCGGCTAGCATCGCAGAGGTCGCGAAATCGACTCAAGAGACAGCAGATGCAACGAGTTCAGCCTCGCAAGCGACACAAAGAGGAGAAAACACGATTCGTCGTACGATTGATGAAATATCCCAACTAAATGCTGCGATCAATGATGCGGATAAAAGTATCGACGAGGTTGCAGTGAACTGCACTCAGATTGAAGGCATTCTCGATACAATTCGTGGCATTGCTGAGCAAACAAACCTATTGGCCTTGAATGCTGCTATCGAAGCTGCGCGTGCCGGCGAGCAAGGAAGGGGCTTTGCTGTCGTTGCCGATGAGGTGCGCTCTCTCGCACAGAGAACTCAGGTATCGACAGAAGAAATAAACACGATGATCGAAGCTCTTCAGCTGAGCACGGGCGCAGCGCGTCAGAAGATGGAC
>NZ_LWFT01000543.1:0-1438 GCF_001635105.1 Oleiphilus sp. HI0079 | reverse complement strand
ATGGTGGCTAGGAAGTGGCTGAATATCCGTGATGCCTAAATGCGTTTGTGCTGTCGACGCAGTAATGACGCTCATCGCATAACAGTTGTGTGCGGCAAACGTCTTCAGATCAGCTTGTATGCCTGCACCGCCACTGGAGTCTGAGCCTGCTATTGTGATGCATATTGGCGTGTTGCTCACGTAATCCTTTCCAAAACATTCTTGTCGACTTATTCTGTTAGTGAAGCACAACGATTAAGTAAGGAGCAAACATTTTGTTGCTGGGCGCTCGAGTATTTTTGAGCTGTGGGCTGGTGATTTATAGCCTGTC
Organism: Oleiphilus sp. HI0079; assembly: GCF_001635105.1. Classification (NCBI taxonomy): domain Bacteria; kingdom Pseudomonadati; phylum Pseudomonadota; class Gammaproteobacteria; order Oceanospirillales; family Oleiphilaceae; genus Oleiphilus; species Oleiphilus sp. HI0079. Next base: position 1,128 of record NZ_LWFT01000543.1, on the reverse strand, counting down.
TGCGTATGCATTGAAGCCGGAAGATATTCTCGGTGAATACTGGAAAGATCCCTTATTTGGTGTCGCATCAGCTGAGAGCGTTCATCGGGTTGAGGTGCTTTACAAACTACTGTTTCCTGAACAAATAGAAGTGCTAACGAATCAAAAAACACGCTTTGTCTTTGATAATAGAACAGATGAAGTACACGTATTTCTTTTTTCGGCGGAGCCCGCTGATGCCATGAAAGATGCTGAGTTCAAAGCCTTTGTCGAGGATGAGGTGAGACACGCACGTATGGAGGTAAGTTCCGCAGATGGGCATGTCCATTCAAATACGAATACTGACGCAGCGAAATCGATGGTTGGTACGCTTGCCGACCGGCCTACAATGACCATTCAGCCTCAGGATACGCGCGAAATGATTATCCGCTTTGACACTCCAACGAAGCTGGTTTTACGTTGCGTTATCGAAGGGCATGCTGATCACGGGCATGAGAGTTACATACAAGTCTTGGATGGTGGTTTCTTTGCGGACGGTGAATCATGACTGGTGAGGGAAAATTCTCTGAACAAGAAAAGTCAGCAATTGCGCTAATAGAGTTGTGGTTAAAGCAGGTCGTTATCGCTCAGGATTTCTGCCCCTTCGCTTCTTATCCCGCCAATCATGGACTCGTGAGAACGGTGGCCTGTTTTGAATCCTCACGTCTGGAATGCGCCTTCTTTTTTAAAGAGGAGATCGTACGACTGCTTGATGCTAACCCGACAGATCTAGAAACAACGTTGCTTGTTTTCAATAACACGGATTTTCCGGAGCTTGACGATTTGTTGGGGTTCATCGATGACATGCAGCGGTTTCTCGAAGAAAACGCGCTGGAGGAAACTTTTCAGTTGGTCGGCTTCCATCCTTCTTATCAATTTGAAGGGGAGGCAGTGAACGCGCGCTCAAACTTTACTAATCGCAGTCCGTTTCCGGTTATCCACGTGATACGAGAGAAATCGATGACAAAGGCCATCGAACGCTATGGCGAGAGCCGTGTCGAACAAATTCCCGAGAAGAACATCCGTCGGCTGCAGGAAATGAATGAGGCTGAATTTGAACAGACTATTTTGCGCTACTGTCGCCGGATAGAGAATTAAAATAGGTAGAGT
>NZ_LWFT01000542.1:0-11254 GCF_001635105.1 Oleiphilus sp. HI0079 | reverse complement strand
GCAACAGCGCAGCAAGCGTATGAATCAGACGAAGGGAGTTTGCAGCTAGTGATCAATCTGTTTCTTAAAGAACAAGACGCAAAGGTGATGGTTGCGCGGTTGCGTACACAGGAAAATAAGCTTGTGTCGGAGCTGAACTATTTCCTTGGCACAAATGAAACTGAAAAGGTAGGGAACGAATAATGTTTAAGAATGGAATATTACTCTTAATTCTGTTTTCGATAGGCCTTTTTAGTGGCGTTAAATTGGCCCCTGTATTTCAGGGCAGTGCAGACACCGCTGAAAGTAATGCTGAGGAAAAACCTCTTTATTGGGTTGCACCAATGGACAAAAACTACCGGCGCGACGGCCCAGGTCAGTCGCCAATGGGAATGGATCTGGTGCCAGTTTACGAAGAAGAGTCGAGCAATGAACCAGGGATTCGAATAAGCCCCGAGGTTGAGAATAACCTTGGGGTCAAGACTGTTCCAGTAGCAAAAGAAACAGTTGTTTTTCCGATTCAAACTGTTGGAACAGTCGTGTTTGACGAAAGCAGAATCGAACATGTGCACACCCGTGTAGACGGCTGGATAGAGAATCTATCCGTTGCAGCTGTTGGTGATCGTGTTGAACAAGGGCAGGTGTTGTTTGAGCTTTACTCGCCAGCCCTTGTAAGTGCACAAGAAGAGTACTTGGCAGCGCGACGAAGTAAGAATACGAAGCTCATTAAAGCATCAGCCTCCAGACTATATGCACTTGGGCTAAGTCGAAACCAAGTTAACAGCCTCGCAAAGAAAGGAAAGGTTGAGCAGACCGTTAGTATTACAGCATCACGTTCCGGCGTAGTGAAAAGCCTTAACGTGCGAAAGGGTATGTTCATCAAACCAGCCACCGAGGTCATCGCAATTGCCGATTTGAGCTCTGTGTGGGTGATTGGCGAAGTTTTCGAGGGCCAAGCTGGTTTGGTTCGTCAGGGGGTTGACGTAAGCATTGTCTCGTCTGCTTTTCCCGGGAAGGAGTGGCACGGAACCGTGAATTATCTCTATCCGGAGCTCGATACCGCTACCAGAACGCTCAAGGTGCGTGTGCGTATTGATAACGCAGATGAGCTATTACGGTCCGGCATGCTGGTAGACCTAGCTCTAAATATTGCTCGTTCAGAAGCTACGCTGACAGTGCCACGCAGCGCGGTTATTAAAACTGGCCGCCATAACCGTGTAGTCAAAGCGTTAGGAGAAGGCCGTTATCAGTCGGTCCCTATTAAAATTGGTTACGAAGGATTATCCGCTGCAAATGACAACGCTGTGATCGAGATACTTAACGGTCTTTCTGAGGGTGAGAGCGTCGTCATTGCTGCGCAGTTTTTGATTGATTCAGAGTCTTACGTAGAGGCTGAATTCAAAAGAATGGAACAACAACTGAATAACCCCTCCGAAATGGCCGAACCCGATAAAATGGCACAAGAAGTCTTAACCAAAGGTGTTATTGAGAAAGTTATGCCTGAAATGGGCATGGTCACCATCACCCATGAGCCAATAACTGAATGGGATTGGCCTACCATGAAAATGGACTTTGGTTTCGCCGACAGCATCGAACCAAATTCATTCACTGAAGGAGCAACGGTCGACTTCATTCTGAGGAAAACCGGCGACTGGGACTACCAAATTACAGCCTTGGGTGACCAAGCTGTGATGCAGCATTCAAAACAAACACAGAAGCTACCTCAAGGCGCCGTTAAATCAAACGGGATCATACGGGACGTAATGCTCGATATGAATATGCTGCAGGTTGTTCATGAACCAATTCCTGAGTGGGAGTGGCCAGAAATGAATATGTCTTTCATCGTTAAGGAAGACGAGGCGCTCCCAGATCTGGAGTCCGGAGATCAGATTTCATTTTATCTGCGAGAAACTGAAGAAGGTGACTATGAGATCTCAAACGTACGAAAGCAGTAGGTATTGCAATAACGACCAAGACTTAAACAAAAAACGCAAGGAGTTAAGTATGACTAGTCTCAACAAAGTAACCGCATCAGGTGTCTTCGCGACACTTTTAGTTATTGTTAGTGCAAACGCCGTCGCTACAGATCACGGCATGCATCACGAGGGCATGCATCACGAGGGCATGCATCACGAGGGCATGCAGAACGAAGGTATGCACGGTGAAGGCAAACATGGAGAACGTATGAGCAACATGCGCGAAGTAATGGGCATGGGGCGACTCAACAAAATTATGGCTGAGAGAGGCATGGTAAATATTAACCATGAACCGATGCCTGAGATGAACTGGCCTAAAATGCGCATGAACTTTCAGGTTCAAGAAGGTATCGATTTAAGCGAACTCAACTTAGGCGACGAAGTTGAATTTACATTGATGGTTGACGATAACAACAACTACATCATCAAAGATATCAAGACAAAATAAGTACAAGGCTCGGACGGTCCATTGCCGACGAGCCTTGCCTAATAGCCTTGCACGGGCTGCATAACCGTTAACGGAGTTCTTACATGATCGCTGCCATTATAAGATGGTCGATAACGAACCGCTTGTTTGTTCTTATTGCTACCGCAGTCTTGCTCGGACTGGGGGCGTATGCTGTTAAAAATTCCGCAGTCGATGCCATTCCAGACCTCTCCGATGTGCAGGTGATCATCAAAACGAGTTATCCGGGACAAGCTCCACAAGTAGTAGAGGACCAGGTGACATATCCGCTAACGACTGCGATGCTCTCTGTTCCCGGAGCGATATCGGTGCGCGGATATTCATTTTTTGGCGACTCCTATGTGTACGTTATCTTCGAAGATGAGACGGATATCTATTGGGCTCGATCAAGAGTTCTTGAATATTTAAACCAAGCAGCGGGGAATCTTCCGGATACCGCGAAGCCGCAGTTAGGCCCAGATGCAACTGGCGTAGGCTGGGTTTACTTGTACGCACTGGTGGATAGAACAGGCGCTCACGATCTTTCGGAACTTCGAAGTATTCAGGATTGGTTTCTCAAATATGAGCTGCAAACGGTCGAGGGTGTATCGGAGGTAGCTACCGTTGGCGGCATGGTGCGGCAGTATCAGATAGAAGTAGACCCGAATAAATTGCGCGCATACAACATTCCGTTAAGCCATATTTCGAATGCGGTAAAGCGCGCAAACCAAGAAACCGGTGCTTCCGTCGTCGAGATGGCTGAAGCGGAATATATGGTTAGAGTGAGCGGCTATCTAAAAAACGTCAGTGACATTGAGAACATACCCTTAGGCTTGAGGCAATCCAATATCCCCATCCTATTAAAGGATGTTGCCGAAGTTCGAATAGGACCACAAATGAGAAGAGGTGTGGCCGAACTTGATGGAGAGGGCGAGGTTGTTGGTGGCATTGTTGTCATGCGTTTTGGGGAAAACGCACAGGAGGTGATTAGTAACGTCAAAGCACGACTTGATTCGTTGAAGGCTGGACTACCGGAAGGGGTGGAAATAGTTACTACCTATGATCGATCCGGGTTGATAAACAGAGCAGTTGATAACCTTGTTGAAAAACTAGTTGAAGAATTTGTTGTCGTGGCGATCATTTGTGCTTTGTTTTTGTTTCACCTGAGGTCTTCTTTAGTTGTAATTCTCAGTCTTCCTGTGGGTATATTGACCGCATTTGTCATCATGTATCAGCAAGGCTTGAATGCCAACATCATGTCGCTTGGCGGAATCGCATTAGCGATCGGCGCCATGGTTGATGGGGCCATTGTGATGGTCGAAAACGTGCATAAGCACATGGAAAAAACGCCGCTCACGAATGAAAACCGCTGGGAGGTAATCGGACGGGCGGCAACGGAAGTCGGGCCACCTCTTTTCTTTTCCCTATTGATCATCACCCTGAGCTTTCTTCCTGTATTTACGCTAGAAGCGCAGGAAGGAAAGCTTTTTACGCCTCTTGCTTACACAAAAACATATGCAATGGCCGCCTCTGCCGGTCTCGCCATTACGCTGGTTCCGGTATTGATGGGCTACTTTATTCGCGGCAAGGTGATTCCAGAGAAAAAGAACCCAATCAATCGCTTACTTATAGCGAGCTATAAACCAGCGCTAAAAGCTGTTCTGACTTACCCAAAGACGGTTGTTCTGTTGGCGTTCGTTGCTATGGGTATCGGCTTGTGGCCGGCAACCAAGCTCGGCAGTGAATTTATGCCCCCGCTGGATGAAGGCGATCTAATGTACATGCCAACCACCTACGCGGGTATTTCAATTGGCAAAGCTCGAGAGCTATTGCAACAAACCGACAAGCTTATAAAAACGGTGCCTGAAGTAGAGACTGTGTTCGGGAAGGTTGGCCGCGCAGAAACGGCAACGGATCCTGCACCTTTGACCATGATAGAAACATTTATTCAACTGAAGCCGCGTGACCAATGGCGACAGGGAGTAACCACGCAGAGTCTTCGTGATGAGTTTGATAAGTTGGTTAAGTTCCCCGGCCTAACGAATGCTTGGGTGATGCCCATTAAGACTCGAATAGACATGCTATCGACCGGTATAAAAACACCCGTTGGAATAAAGGTCGCAGGACCTGATCTAGCCGTGATTGAGGAAATCGGCAAACAACTTGAAAAAGTGCTTCCAGATGTTGAGGGTACGGCTTCCGTATATTCTGAACGGGTCGCAGGGGGACGCTATGTTCATATCGATGTAAATCGTGAGGCTGCGGCGCGGTTTGGTCTTTCCATCGCTGATGTTCAAGAAGTGGTCAGAGCTTCGGTTGGCGGAATGAACATTTCTCAGACTGTAGAAGGACTTGAAAGATACCCTATAAATCTTCGATACCCCCAACGCTTCCGCGATTCCGAAGAGCAGTTGAAGTTGTTACCTGTAGTCACCCCGTCAAAGCAAAGAATTGCGTTATCTGATGTCGCTTCAATATACGTGACACAAGGACCGCCCGGAATAAAGAGTGAAAATGCAAGATTGAATGGTTGGACGTTGGTAGATATATCGGAACGAGATCTCGGCTCTTATGTGCGAGAAGCGCAAAAAGTGGTTGCGGAGAAAGTGATTTTACCCCCCGGATACTCAATTAACTGGTCGGGGCAGTACGAATATATGTTGCGTGCAGAGCAGAAGTTGAAGGTCGTTGTCCCTTTAACCCTTGCCGTCATTGTGTTGCTACTCTATATCAATTTTAGAAATTTTACCGAAGTATTGATTATCATGGGTACCGTTCCTTTTTCACTAATCGGGGGTCTATGGTTAATGTATTTACTTGGTTACAACATGTCCATAGCGGCCGCAGTAGGGTTTATCGCACTCGCTGGCGTGGCTGTCGAAATTGGGGTGTTGATGCTCGTCTACCTTAATCAATCACTCGGCGATGCAAACGCCATAGCGCAACGAGAAGGGCGCACGCTTTCTCAGCAAGAATTGTCGGACGCAGTGTTAAAAGGGGCCGCACTGCGCGTGCGGCCGATTATGATGACCGTGTTGACGGTCGTTATCGGGCTTATCCCAATTATGCTCAGTGATGGCACCGGTTCTGAGGTGATGCAACGAATTTCTGGTCCGATGGTTGGAGGGATGATTTCGACGCTAATCCTTACGCTTCTCGTCATACCAGTAATCTTTTATTTGTGGAAAAAATCAACCAATGTTGAATTAATTAGTAACGGAGAAAAAGTATGAAAACGAGCAAAGTCGCGTTAATCGGTGTTTTGGCTGTCATCCCAATTGTAGCTCTTGGCGGGCCAGGTGAGAGCGGCCATGATCATAGCTCTCATGGTCATAGTGCTCCTGATCAGGGTGTTAGTAATGAGCATATGCACAAGAACTCACATTCATCGATGCATGAAAGTATGCATGGCGGAGATCATGGTATGCATGGTGGTCATGGGCATCATATGGAAAGCATTGCTGGTTCACCTGGAAAAGAAAGCGAGGTAGACAGAACGATTGAGGTCACGGCCAATGACTCGATGAAGTTTATTCACGAGCCTCTTGAGATCAAAGATAGCGAGACCGTCAAATTCGTAATCACCAATACTGGCGATACGGTACATGAGTTTTCCATTGCAACTAAAGATGAGCATATGGAGCATGGAAAAATGATGATGAAAAACCCGGACATGCATCATGGCCCAGGCGGCCCGTCTATCACTATAAAACCAGGCGAGACGGAAGAGTTGATATGGCGGTTTGAAGAAGCTTGGCAAGTTGAGGTAGCTTGCAATATGCCGGGGCATTATGAGGCTGGTATGCATAGCCCGGTGACGTTTAAGTAGCAAATGACATTACCAAAGTGTGCATACGATGACGCTTCGAGCGTCATACTTTTTTGCATCAAAAGCACAGCCGAACAATGCGCTGCGCTTTTGATGAGCAAGTCTACGATGAAAGGTATTTCTTACCGAACGTAATAGAGTACAAGATAACCGACCAGCAACACAGCCACCCATACAACCATTGTTTCGGTAGGCCATAGTTTCGCGAAATACCCCTTTGGTTTTCCTGTCTGCGAATCGTACGAGCTGGCTACAAGGCTTTTCAAGCTATTGATCGCCGAGTTTTCGCTTGCGACATATGCATTATAAACAGAGCGTGCGCCACGTTGAATGACACTTGGCGCCAGCTTTCGATATACCCAGTCAAAATCAAGATTAGTCGAGCGAAGCTCGGGTGGGTACATGTTTTTAAGGTTCAACCAAACAAAGGCCATTGCAGAGAAGAACAGAAGTTGTAGCTGAGTTAGAACGTGCGTTAAATCATAGGGCTGGTACTCTGCCTCCCATGGAAGTAGGGAATAAACCGTTTGCGCCGGAAAGGTCCCAATTATCACACATAGCGTAGCCGCTAAACCCATCGCGATGAGCATGTTTTTCGGAGGTTCCGTGGTACGGATACCGGAATCATGCGCGAAGAAAGCGAAGTAAGGTATCTTAATGCCTGCGTGGTGAAACACCCCTGCTGCCGCAAACAAAAGAAGTAGCCAGATGATGTCATAGCCTTCCGCAATTGCAGCGCTCATAATCATCGATTTAGAAACAAAGCCACTAAACAGCGGGAAGGCGGAAATCGACGCTGCACCGACGATACAGAATATCGCTGTTTTTGGCATGCTTTTATAAAGGCCGCCCAAATCGGAACCGTTCATTCGCCCGGTCATGTGGAGCACTGCACCCATCGTCATCATCAACAGGCCTTTAAAAATGACGTCATTAAACGCATGTGCGACTGCGCCATTGAGCGCCAATGCAGTACCAATCCCCACACCGACAATCATAAAGCCTATCTGGTTAATCATGCTATATGCGAGCACGCGCCGAAGATCGTTCTCAATCACAGCATAAAAGATCGGGAAGCACGCCATCGTGCCGCCAATCCAAATGAGAAGCTCCGTACCGGGGTAGCCGCGAGCAAAAGCATACACCGCAACTTTCGTTGTAAAAGACGCCAAAAATATCGTGCCGGTTGGTGTCGCTTCTGGATAGGCATCTGTTAGCCAGTTGTGAACAAATGGGAAGGCGCACTTAATGCCGAACGCAAGGAAGATTAACCACGCGCCGATTTGCGCCAGACCGGTATGTTCTAAGCCGATGTGCTCGAAACGTAAACTGTTACCCGCCTGAACAAACATCAGTAAACCGGCTAAAAGGAGTACGCCGGACAACACTTGAATGATTAAATAACGAATACCAGAAGAGTAGGCGCGGTCCGTACGGCGTGCCCAAACGAGAAAAACAGATGTCAGCGCTAGCAATTCCCAAAACACGAATAGGGTTAACAGATCACCCGCGAAGACCGCACCAACGGCACTCGCTGCATAGCTGAGGGCAGCAACGTGCTGAACCGTATCCTTTACATGCAGCGCATAGACGATGGCAATGAACGAAGCCAAGTGAAACAGGTACCCAAACATCAAGCTAAGCTTATCAACCCGAACTGGTTCAAGTGCATAGCCCATAAACTCAAAAGACCAGTAGACGCCGTGCTCTAACCCAGTTAACTGATACGCACCCCAAACAGGGGCAAGCAGCATGATCACACTGCGAAGATGACCCCGCAAAAGTATGGCTGCAAGCGATCCGATTAATAGGGGCAAAAAAGGCGGTAGCAACGTCATACTACTCATCGTAATAATCCTCGCCACGCATTAGAAACTTTCGCATCTCTCGCGCTATCAGTACCAACACAACGCAACCAACGAAGCCATAGATCGCATAGAATGCGGGAATCTTTTCCCATTCGTGGTAAATGTGTCGATGCACAACAAAGTCAGCCACCACAAGTAAGCCGCATATCACGTAAAAGACTTTTAGCATTTTTTGGATGTTCTCCGGTTTGTCGAAGAAATCCTGAGGCTCTTTATTTGGATCCATTTATTGCCCTCCCTGCGTAGTCGAAACACCGGGTATCAGATTTACCAGCTCAATGAGCGGCTGCGGGAAGAAAAACAGCGCCACACAAGAAAATGATGTAATGCCGATCGCGATGAGGATTGCGACAGGAGCTTCTTGAACTTCACCCCATGTCCAAGGCCTTGAAGCACTGTCTGTTTGATTGAAAAAGGCCTTCATCGGTATGGGCAAAAGATAGGCAATGTTGAGCAGGGAGCTAATCATTAACACGGCAACAATCACTAGCTTATCTGCATCGAGTGCGCCAATTGTGAGATACCATTTACTCCATGTTCCCGCCATTGGTGGCAGCCCGATAATGCTAATGGCCCCAATCGCGAACGCGCCCATTGTGAGGGGCATCTTTCTACCCAAGCCTACCATGTCACTAATATTTTTTTTGTGGCTCGCCACCATGATGGCACCCGCGCAAAAGAACAGTGTTATTTTGCCCACCGCATGCGTGGCTATGTGCATCGTCGCCCCGGCTGCCGCGATTGGCGAAGCGAGTAAGGCCCCTACGGTAATGTAGCTCAACTGGCTAACGGTAGAGTATGCGAGGCGTGCTTTGAGGTTGTCCTTAGTCATCGCAATACACGATGAAAGCAAGACGGTCGTTGCTGCGATATATAGCATCACATCAGTCAGCGAAATCTCTTTAAGTTGCTCAAGCCCGAAAATATATATTACGACCTTTAAAACACTAAATACCCCTGCTTTAACAACAGCAACAGCATGGAGTAGAGCACTAACGGGCGTGGGCGCGACCATCGCGGCGGGGAGCCAGCGGTGAAATGGCATAAGTGCCGCTTTACCAATGCCATAACAAAAGAGAACCAAAAGAATACCGAGAATAGGGGCCCCGTCCGCGTTCGCAAATACGCCCCCGGGAGTAAAGTCGAGCGTACCAGCTACCTGCCACGTGCCCAAAATTGCAAGCAACAAAAAGGCAATTGAAGTGCTGATCAAAATACCAAGATATACTCGTCCACCTTGCTTTGCGGCGTCCGTACCTGCATGAGTCACGAGCGGATAGGTCGAAAGCGTAAGTACTTCATAAAAAACAAACAGTGTAAGTAAATTGCCAGAAAAACAAATCGCCATAACCGAGCTAATTGCTAACGCAAAGCAAAAGAAAAACCTTGTTTGATTTTCTTCGTTGTGGCCCCGCATATAGCCAATTGCATAAATCGTGGTTACGGGCCAAAGTGCGCTCGCAACAATTGCAAACACAACACCCAATGGCTCAATATCGAACGACAAACCAATGCCTGGAAATAACTCAACCCAGGTCGTAGACATGGCCTCACCAGCAAAAATGCGCTGCGTGATTTCGAGCACCAATGTGAACAGGATGAATGCGGTCGCAAGAGAGGCGGCCTCGCGCAAATTCGGAATTTTTCCCGTTAACAAAACCAACACGCCACCGATCAGTGGAATCGCAATCGATAGGTTTATAAGGGTTGCGGCGTCAAAGGAACTCCAAAACATTATTGGCCACCTCCAAGCAGCGCTGAACCCTGAGTCAATGCGGAAGCAGCACTCGAAGCGGCGTTGATTGTTAGTTCAGTATCCAAACCAAAATAAATATTCGCCAAAACCAGTACCCACATAGGTAAGAGCATAAGTATTGGGGCTTCCTTAATACTTGAAGCATCGACGCCTTCTGGCAATTTTTGGAAGTAAGCCGCTTCCAGCACGCGACCGATGTACACGACTGCGAACAGCGAGGCTAACAAGACTAAAAACGCGACAATCCAATTGCCTTGCTCTAGTGCGCCAGTCACTAAATACCACTTACTGATAAAACCAACAGTTAACGGAACACCGATAATACTTAAGCCAGCAATAGTAAAGGCGGCCATGGTCCAGGGCATTGCGCGACCAAGCCCGTTAAATGATCGAATTTCAACACTACCTACTCGGTAAAGCACCGCACCAACGGCCATGAATAAAGCGCCTTTCATCAATGCGTGATTGAAAATATGCAAAAGACTTGCGGTTAAACCAGTAATGCTGACGAGGCTGATGCCAAGAACGATATAGCCAATTTGCGCCACACTACTATAAGCGAGTAATGTTTTTACATTGCTTTGAATGGCAGCGGTAAACGAGCATTTGAAAATACCTACGATCGCAAGAGCGAGTAGAATGATACTCATACTCATTTCTTCAAAAACATGCTCCGCGCCAAACACGGTGTATATAAAGCGGATCATGACGTAAACAGCTACTTTTGTCGCTGTTCCAGCCAAGAACGCGGTAACCGCAGAAGGGGCATGGGTATACGCGCCAGGAAGCCACATATGCAAAGGAAAGAGAGCGAGTTTAATACCGACGCCAACCATGATGAAGGCAAGCCCGGTATTGACGGTACGACTGGTCTCGATTGCTTGAAGACGATCTCCAAGATCCAGCATGTTAAGTGTTCCCGTCTTCATATACAGCATGCCTACGCCGATCAGTATGAAGGTCGCGCCAATTGTACCCATCACCAAGTACCGAAATGCGGCAGTCAGGCATCGCCTATCAGAGGCTAAGCTCACGAGGGTGTAGGTCGCGAGAGAAGAAATTTCAAGGAATACGAAAAGGTTAAACGCGTCACCGGTGATCAGTATCCCGGAAAGGCCTGCAAGACATAGCAAGTGCGCCGTGTAATAAAGCGTGTGTTGCCCTTCTTTGATTTCCTTTTCAATGCTAGCGCGTGCATAGATGAGCACCAAGCTAGAAATACCGGATACGGCGAGTAACACAAATGCACTGGCGACATCGATACGCATCTCTATGCCCCAAGGTGGGCTCCAGCCACCCAATGCATAACGAATCGCTCCATTCGCCAGCGTCAACTCCAATAGGCCAATCGCGACAAAAAATGCGGCGATACTCGCACTAGTAGAGAGCAGCCAAGCGAGC
>NZ_LWFT01000541.1:0-6726 GCF_001635105.1 Oleiphilus sp. HI0079 | reverse complement strand
ATGTCACAACGAACGACATCCTAATCGGGATTTGCGCAGAAGCACTGCATTGCTATTTAAAAGACCACAATGTACTACCTAAAGCGCCACTCATTGCCCTTTCTCCAATCTCAGTACGCTCAACAAGCCTTAATTACAAATCAGGCAAACAACTCACAGCAAGCTTGTTCTCGCTAATCACAAATGAGCCACATCCAATCAAGCGGATTCGAGAGATTCACGCGATGGCAACGGACTCTAGTCACTACGATGACGCGATATCGGCAAATAGATTAACCGAGTTGGTACCGACAAATATGACCGCGCTCTCTGCTCGCGTCTACTCGGAATTTTTGCTCGCGCAAAAGTTTAAACCGATGTTCAACCTGCCCATCATCAATATTCCAGGGCCACAGTTTCCACTTTACTTTGAAGAAAACGAGCTCGTATCCCTTTCAAGTAGTAGCCCACTGTTTGACGGCATAGGCCTCACGATCACGATCATTAGCTACAACGGCCGTTACAACATTAACTGCACTTACTGCCCAGATAATTTTATTGGCGACAAAGCGTTTTCTAGCTATTTAAAGGAAGCTACTGCGCGAATTGAATCGATGCAAAGTGAAGACGTAACGATTGAAGCGGAATCAGAAGCGAACCGCTCTCTCGTGACAGGTATTATCGATGACATAACAGGCATCGTCGGCGGTCTGTTCTCCTCCGCCGAAGAAATCAAATAGTGTGGCAAAAATAGCTTACACAAACACCATCTAAAGTGAGGCTGGGTGCTACTTAAAAGCCCACTTAAGAAAAGCCTTTTTATCCTCTGTTGAAGCGCCTTCCCAAATCACTTTCATGGCCTCAAGTGGCGGCAAGCCTGCAGCCTTCGACTCAAGCTGACCTGCTTGGACGCCGGCAACCGCCACCTGCTCGCCCATCTCCTGCTCTACCTGCTTGACGTACAGATCCGAAGCACCGAGAACATTACCCTGACTATCCACCAGGTTCGCTGTAAATCTCTCGGCAAACGCTCGTGCCTCACGAATGTTTTCAACATCATCAAACTCAAAACTCAAGCTATCGCCAGCCTTCACTTCAATCTCAACAACCTGTGCTGGCGACTCGACAGCCTCTGAGCGAGGACCGTCCTGCCCCTTAGGCGCCACTGACCAAACACTCGTATAATTAAAGACTATGCGATGCTTCCCCGGCTTCAGTGCGTACATAGTCTCTATATTCGACAATAAGTACGTCGTCATTTCTGTACCATCGATTTCGATGACCTCGATATTGTCACTCGCAGTAAGGATGGCGACATCTTTATCTGGTAGCGCTGCACCTTCATATGTTTTGACAGGTTTTCCGGTACACGCAGACACCATTGCCACGATCACAAGCAGCAGGATCCCTCTAAGACTTCGCATAATCATGTTCTCTTATTCAATGTAATTCACTACCCTGCATTTTGAACTTAGCGCCGAGCGCTTTCAATGATTTCCGAATAGAACGCCCAAAGCTAAAGATAATTTCACCCAACAAAACGTAAAGCGAGACTTGGTTGGTTGATTTTTAACCGACATCATCTAAATTTAAAGGACTTAGGGGAGGTATCGTAACAATGAATCAAGCAGCTCATCGCCACGGCGAATCCGGAGACGTTCCATTTCGAAGCGATCGTTTTTTTTGTGCAGGCCAAAAATGGTATTTTTCAACACGAGAAGGCTTTGATAGTGGCCCATACGCATCAAAAGAACGCGCAGAGGCAAGTCTTGAGCGGTTCCTCTCAGTAGTTCAACGCCTACCAAAAACCCACTAGGCAAACAATGGTCTAATTCCAAAGATAGGCGACCGCCTGGAGAGCGATCAACGCATATATCCCGGCAACCAGATCATCTAACATGATCCCAAAGCCGCCATGTACCTTTGCATCCAACTGCTTGATCGGTGCTGGCTTCCAGATATCGAACACTCGAAATAAAATAAATCCAAGTATTACCCATAGGATACCCTTGGGCGCGGCCATCATAGCGATCCAATAACCAACAAACTCATCCCAAACAATTCCTCCGTGATCATGCACACCAAGAGCCTTGCTCGCAACTTCGCAGAGATAACAGCCAACAACAAAGGCAACTAAGCACACCAGCACATAGGGGAGAATTGGAAGATCCGCTATCAAAAAGTAGAATGGCACCGCAGCGAGCGTACCAAAGGTTCCAGGCGCCTTTGGCGCACAACCACTTCCAAAACCAAACGCCAACAGACAGCGAGGATCCTTCAATAAACTCAAAGGGATGCGCACTTTATCCAAAATGATCGAATCCTTTAACATTCGGTGCCCTGTGATAGACACCATTTTTATATAACCGTACACGCTCGCCTGTATGCTCAATCGGGCAATCCAACATATACCCAATCTTAAACAAGCCTAGCTCTTTGGCAAGGCGCTCTTTATTCGCTGGCATGGTCGCCAACAGCCTGTAATCGTCTCCTCCAGCCAAGGCAAGATTCAACGCCTCCACATCACCCTCTACGCGGCGTAGCGCACCTGAAAGAGGAATGGTATCTAAATCTAAATGACAGGCCAGATCTGATGCCACCGCGAGCTGTTCTAAATCCGCCAAAAGGCCATCAGAAATATCTAGCGCAGCGGATGCATTTCCTACAAGCGCCAAGCCCAATTCGACCTCAGGCCTAGGACAAGCATACGCATTAAACAATCGATGCTCGTCATCACTAAGGGCATCTTGTCTATTAGAAAGAGCGAGCTTCAAGCCTCCTGCTGCGTCTCCAAGACTACCGCTCACATATATGCCGTCAGCCGAACTCGCCGTGCTGCGCTGCAGGTAACGGTCACGCTCTACCAAACCATGCACCTGAATGCTGATAGAGAGAGGACCTTTCGTTGTGTCCCCACCAACCAATTTAAAATCAAACCGATCCGCCAGCTCATAAAGCCCCCGAGAGAACGCATGAAGCCATTGCTCTTCAAACTCGGGAAGCGTTAAGGCTAAGGTGAAGTGGTGAGGCCGCGCACCCATCGCTGCAAGATCACTCATTGCCGAGCCAAGAGCACGCGTCGCTATTTTGTCAGCAGGAAATCCGACAGGAAAATGACGTCCCTCAACCTGCGTATCGATAGAGAAGACGAGACAATGGTTTTCAGGCAGACTAAAAACCGCAGCATCATCACCAACAGATAACTCAAATGCATTAGATTGATGCCGAGAAAAGTAGCGAGAGATCAGGTCGAACTCAGGGCTTTGACGAAATCTTAACCCCATGATTCAAGCACCCGATTAATCATTAGAAACAGCGTCTAAGAGCGTTTTGCGCTCGCCTCGGCAGATCGAAGCTTATTCCCGAGCTTGTCGAGTATTCCATTGACGTATTTATGGCCATCCGTGCCACCAAACTCCTTCGCTAACTCAATCGCTTCGTTAATGACTACTCGAAGAGGAATATCAATGCGATTCATCAACTCAAATGTCCCAACCCTCAGAATAGCAAGCTCGATCGGATCAACATCTGCAATAGCTCGATCAAGGAGAACTTCAAACTGCTGATCAAGCTCATTGACGCACTTAGGGATCGAACGGAATACTTGCTCGAAGTAGGCTTCATCAATCTTTCTGAAATCATTATCCGTTCGGAACTCCGCTTCAATCTGCGATATATTCGCCTGACCAAGCTGCCACTGATAAAGCGCCTGCAACACAAGCTTGCGAGAACGCTTACGCTGTGAAGTCGTGATTTTTCGGGAAGTATTCTGTTCAGAGTCGCTCATTAAATACCCGCATTCTTAAACAAAGTGAGCATTTCCAAAGCAGACATTGCAGCCTCGGCACCTTTGTTTCCGGCTTTCGTGCCCGAACGCTCAATCGCTTGCTCTATGCTGTCAACGGTCAATACCCCGAATGCGATCGGTAAGTTGCACTCAAGAGACACGGCGCTAATGCCTTTAGTACACTCACCAGCAACATACTCAAAGTGCGGCGTTCCACCACGGATCACTGCTCCGAGCGCAACGATCGCATCGAACTTACCAGTTTTAGCTACACGCTGCACCGCTAAAGGCATCTCAAACGCACCAGGAACACGATAAATCTCAATATCGCTTTCGGCGATACCCTGACGAACAAGAGCATCGATCGCCCCCTCTAAGAGGCTCTCAACAACAAAGGCATTAAAACGACCCACGACAAGGGCAAACTTCCCGGAAACTTCTTTAAAATCGCCCTCATGGACTTTGATATTTCGCATGCTAATACTCTTCCTAAAAATGTTATCCGTTGTACGGAATGAATTCAGTTACTTCTAAATCAAAGCCGGACAAGGCTGAGAACTTCACTTTCGGCGCAAGCAATCGCATCTTGCTCACACCAAGATCCCGCAGAATCTGCGAGCCTGTACCGACCGTTAAATAGGCGCCCTGCCCTCCGGACTGAGGCGTGGCCGCATTAAAGAACTCAATCAAGCGCTCTTCCATACTCGCCTCGTAAGTATCTCCCAACAAAACCAACACGCCCGCACCCTCTTCTGCAATCCGCGCCAAGGCATTTTGAACCGACCAAGATTGCGAGCCCTCTTTCAAAACACCAATAGTGTCCCGGAGGATGTCAGGATACTGAACTCGCACGACCGGCGCATCGACATCCTCAACGGAACCTTTCACAAACGCCATGTGCAAATCGCCCTGCAGAGTATCTTTGTAGGTAATCAGATTAAAATCACCATGCTCCGTTTCAATTCGATGCTCCTCTTGCCTGACAACAGTCTGCTCATTCAAAGCGCGATAATGGATCATATCAGCAATGGTGCCGATTTTAAGATCGTGTTTTTTCGCAAACTCTTCCAAATCAGGGCGTCGCGCCATCGTTCCGTCTTCGTTCATTATCTCTACAATCACCGATGACGCTTCAAAGCCAGCCATTCTAGCTAGATCACAACCCGCCTCGGTATGACCTGCACGACTCAACACGCCACCCGGCTGAGCTGCAATCGGAAAAATATGCCCCGGCTGCACGATATCTTCGGGCTTGGTATTGCGACCAACCGCCGTCCTCACTGTATGCGCTCTGTCTGCAGCAGAAATCCCTGTTGTAACACCCTCTGCAGCCTCAATAGAAACCGTAAAATTGGTTTGAAACTGAGCATGATTACTCGCCACCATCAACGGCAAACCTAGGAACCTACAACGCTCCTGCGTCAACGTAAGACAAATAAGACCCCGAGCATGAGTCGCCATGAAATTTATATCTTCTGGACGCACTTGTTCCGCAGCAATGACCAGATCGCCCTCATTTTCGCGATCCTCATCATCCATCAAGATCACCATTTTGCCCTGACGAATATCTTCTACCAGCTCTTCAACAGTGTTGAGCTTCATTCAACCTCCGGTTCAACCGTGCATACTCAGCACGACGATGTATTAAACTTTATAGCCATTACGAGCCAAAAATGCCTCGTCTAATGCTGGCTTTTCTTTTGACTCTGCTAACTGACCTACTTGCAAAAGCCTTTCGGCATATCGAGCCATTAAATCTACTTCCAAGTGCACTTTGGTTCCGGATTTATAACCCGGGATAATTGTATTTGCCGTGGTGTGAGGCACTATATTTAGGGTAAAACCTTTTTCCACAAGACCAGTAACCGTAAGGCTGACGCCATCTACGCAAACCGACCCCTTATTGGCGATATAACGCGTCAGCTCTTGCTCGCATTCGATGGTATAACGCAGGGAGTCCCCCTCGGAACTGACAGCAACTATAGACCCTATTCCATCAACATGCCCACTCACTAAATGGCCACCCAGGGGCTTACTAAGCGTGAGCGCCTTTTCTAAATTGACCGAATCACCAACCCTCATTGAGGCAAAACGCGTGTAACGCAAAGACTCCGCCGAAATATCCGCACAAAAATCCCTAGAAGAAAACTGGGTAACAGTCAGACAGACACCGTTTACCGCAATGCTATCTCCAAGCTGAACATCACTCAAACCAAGAGCTACGCTTTCAATCCGTATGCGCATACCCTCTCGAACACTCTGAAGCTCTGCAATGCGTCCCACCGCCTCAATGATCCCGGTAAACATTCTGCCTATTTCCTCTTCAGCCGATATCGCATTCTTACATCGCACCCAAGCATACGAAGATCATTCAATTCAAGCTCAATCGCTTGATCCATGCGCTCTAAAGGAAGTAGGGCCAAACCTCTTGCCGCACTCCCCATCATCTTCGGCGCCATGTAAATCAACAATTCATCAACTAAGTTCTCAGCTAAAAGATCACCAGCAAGACCCGCACCCGCCTCAACAAACACTTCATTGATCTCTCGCTGCGCAAGCTCTGTCATTAACTGCTTCGCGCTAAAGTGCCCATGCTCATTTAGCGGCAATACTAAGACTTCAACACCGGCCTTGGGCGCAACTTGCTTCGTGATGGTTGATTGGTCAGCGACCACATGAATGACCTGTGCATTGGCATCAAAAACAGCCTCTGAACCACTCAACACGCGTTTTGAATCTAGCACAACGCGCGCCGGCTGCTCTCGACGAGACGCTAATAGTTCAGACTCCCTAACCGTTAACCTCGGGTTGTCTTGCTGGACAGTGCCCGTCGACGTTAGTATCGCGGACGCTCTGGCCCTCCATCGTTGAACATCTCGGCGTGCATCAGGACCCGTAATCCACTGGCTTTCTCCCGATTCCATCGCCGTTCTTCCATCGACACTCATCGCCATTTTTAA
>NZ_LWFT01000540.1:0-13535 GCF_001635105.1 Oleiphilus sp. HI0079 | reverse complement strand
CTACCAACAGAAAATACCACACTCACCCTGAGTGACGATCAGCTCGCTAAGCTTGCGGAAACTCATTCGCTTGGCGAAGTTTCAGTGCAAGCAGAGAAGTTAAGCGGCTCCGTCAACCCAATTGCACTGGTCATTATTGAAGAAGACGGTACAGCATCTAGCACTCCTGAAGTGTACCTAAAACTTCATCTAATCTCGCATCGTTTAGTAAAACCTCATGGCATCAATCTGGACGGAATCTTCGGCTTGCTTCCGAACGTTGCTTGGACAAACAAAGGTGCCATCGATCTGGCCGAGTTACCACAACGTCAGCTAGCGGCGCGTATGCAGGGCGAATTGCTCGAAGTAAAATCGGTGGACAAGTTCCCTCAGATGACGGATTACGTCGTGCCGAGCGGCGTGCGAATCGCTGACACGTCACGCGTTCGTCTTGGCGCTTATATTGGCGAGGGCACGACGATCATGCACGAAGGCTTTGTGAACTTTAATGCAGGGACGGAGGGCACATCGATGGTCGAAGGCCGTATTTCAGCAGGTGTTATGGTTGGCAAAGGTTCGGATCTTGGTGGCGGCTGCTCTACCATGGGCACGCTCTCTGGCGGTGGAAACATTATTATTTCTGTCGGCGAAAGCAGCCTAATTGGCGCCAATGCTGGCATTGGTATTCCGCTTGGCGACCGCTGCACAGTAGAATCAGGCCTATATATAACAGCTGGCACGAAAGTTATTATGCTAGACGCAGAAGGAAACGATGTTGATGCAGTGAAGGCGCGGGACCTTGCAGGAAAACCTGACCTGCTATTCCGACGCAACTCGGTGAATGGTCGCGTTGAATGCCTAACCAACAAAACGGCAATCGAGCTCAACGAAGCGCTACACGCTAACAATTAAACCTGCACCGCAAAAAAAGGGAGGCACTCGCCTCCCTCAATACAAACGAATAGGCCATTTTAATGCCGGATACCACGACTCCAACCATCCAACTGACTCAGGAACTCATTCAGCAACCCTCCGTAACACCGGATGACAAAGGCTGCCAAGCGCTGTTAAAAGACCGATTAAAACCATTGGGTTTCCATTGCGAGACCATGCAGTTTGAAGAAGTGACCAACCTTTGGGCGCGCAAGGGCCGAAAATCGCCCGTTCTTTGTTTTGCTGGTCATACCGATGTCGTTCCAACAGGGCCAGAGTATCAGTGGCAGTATCCGCCGTTTGAAGCGCGTATTGAAGAAGGCCATATACATGGCCGTGGCACGGCTGACATGAAAGGTAGTCTCGCTGCCTTTATGGTGGCAACAGAGCGTTTTATCGAAAAGTACCCCGACCATGTCGGCTCCATCGCATATCTAATCACCAGTGACGAAGAAGGACCCGCAAAAAACGGTACCGTGAAGGTGATCGAAACTCTTGAGTCGCGCAAAGAAAAGATTGATTGGTGTTTAGTCGGCGAACCCTCAAGCACTAAACGCTTGGGTGATGTAATAAAAAATGGGCGCCGGGGCTCTTTGAATGCAAAGCTTAAGATAATCGGTAAGCAAGGCCATGTCGCCTACCCCCACTTAGCAGATAATCCGATTCACCGCGCGTCGAAGGCACTAGCAGAACTAAGCGAAATTGAGTGGGATCAGGGCAACGATTACTTTCCTGCAACAACGTTTCAGATCACAAACTTCCAATGCGGTACCGGAGCAACCAATGTAATACCGGGCGTTGGCGAGGTACTCTTTAACTTCCGCTATTGCACTGAAGTGACCGCCGAACAGCTAACCGAACGCACAGAGGCCATATTTGAGAAGCACGGTCTACAGTACGAAATCGAATGGAACCTAAGCGGTCGTCCCTTCCTCACGGAGGCCGGCCCGCTCGTCAATGCCGCGGTTGCATCCATTAAAGAGGTTTGCGATGTTGACGCGGAGCTTTCTACGAGCGGCGGAACCTCTGACGGTCGATTCATTGCGCCCACCGGAGCACAAGTACTCGAACTCGGCCCATTAAACGCAACAATTCATCAGGTAAACGAACACGTTAGCGTGCAAGATCTTAATGACTTAACAGAAGTATACGAGCGTATTTTGATCAAGCTATTGGCGCCTTAGGCCCACTTGAAATGAGTATGGCTCGCACTTCGGTTTTGCGTTGTCCGGTTTGTTCTGAAAACCTTGTTTCTGAGCAAAGGCAATTGCGCTGCGTCAACAATCATTGTTTTGATCAGGCGAAACAAGGTTATTTCAACCTCCTTCTTAATCAGGACAAAAATAGCAGTAAGCCGGGCGATACGGTTGAGATGGTGCAGGCGCGCAAGCGTTTCTTAGAGCTCGGGCATTATCAATCAATCACTCAGCGCTGTATTGAGCTGATCTTTGCCCACTGCAACGTCGTGCGCCGTTCAAAGACCAGCGTATCCGACAGTAGTTTAGAAAGCTCATTAGAGCGTTCAGCTGGCGCATCACTCGGGCAAAAACCGATCTTTCGATATTGTGATATTGCGTGTGGCGAAGGCTATTATACTCAGCATATTTACGCATCGTTGGCAGATTCGCTTGCGTCCACAACGCTCACCGCACTGGACATCTCAACACCAGCAATACGCTCTGGCGCCAAACGGGTAAAAGACGCCTTTTGGCTTGTTGGAAATGCATTTCGATTACCACTCCAAGATACAAGCCAAGACCTTATTACCCACTTGTTTTCTCGGCCATGCCCGGCAGAGGCCGCGCGAGTACTTAAACCAGATGGTGTTTTGATTGATGTTTCAGCTGGCACCAATCATCTTATAGAACTGAGAGAAAGCCTCTATCCTGACATAAAACAGAAAGCGGTAAGTACGGACAACCCATACGAGGAATTGTACTTTGAGGCAGCGAGGGAGGACCTTCACTTTTCTTTCACGTTGGACAAGAAGAGCGAGATTGAAGACTTGATAGGCATGACACCTCATACTTGGCGAGCGTCTCAGGAAAACATTAAGCAAACCGCAGCGAGAGGTTCCTTAGCGCTAACGGCAGACGTGACAATAAAAGCCTACAAACTAAAATGAACACCCATCACCCTTCGCAGAAATCAAAGATGAATGACAAAACTAGCAGCGCCATCACAAAAAAGCCTGTAGAACTTCGCTTCAAATTATTCTTTGTATCGAGCGCCTTACTGATGCTCGCCTTGTGCGGTCTTACCTACGTCGAATTTTATATGGATCCGTCCGTCAAACAGGAAATGCTTGGTCTTATCTCTCTTTGCCTTGGCGCAATAGCGGGCGTCGGTGTCATCATCGCTTATATTACGATTCTCTGGAGCCGGCTCAAACGATTTTTCAACCATGAAGGACGACAATGACAACGCATAATAATACGCAACCCGACGTCGAGATCTACATCAAGAGTCTTGAAAACGATCAACTGTTAGCCTGGCTAAGCGACGCATTTGTCATTGAGGATGAGTCTGCTTTAAGTTACATCGATATGAGTAAAGCGCGCTCATATACAATCAAGCTTACGTACAGAGGAGCGCCACTAGAGGTTTCGATCACACCATGTGCAGCAGGAAAAGCATATACAAGCATTTGGTTTAAAAGCCAACATACGCCATGGGAAAGCGATCTAGCATGTGCAGAATCGGCACTTTCGCACATTGATACAGAAGTACGTTGCTCAGCAGAGAGCTGGGCTGAAGAAGAGCCAGAATTCAGTGAAAAATGGTGGCGGATAACCCGAAGTGAACGTGAGCTGGTCGTCTGGGGCTAGATGCTGTCACCGAGCCGAGTCAGACAGCTAAGGCAGCTAAGGCGAGTGTGTATAAAAAAGAATAAAAGCGCGGCTAATCGAACCACAACCACAACCACAAATAGAAAAGTTGAACAAAAGCCATCTTGCTTAGCCAGTGTTCAACTTTATATTGCGACAAGCACTTATTTTACGACAGACACGTTATCGGCTTGTTTTCCTTTTTCACCCATTGAGGTATCGAAACGCACGCTTTGGCCTTGACGGAGGCTTCGGCGACCGTGCCCTTGAATCGAGCGGAAGTGTACAAAAATGTCGTCCCCGTCTTCGGTTGTAATAAAGCCAAAACCCTTATTAACGTTAAACCATTTGACCGTACCAAACGTCTGGCCTTCATCGCCTGTTGCAACAGCTTGAGATTGTTTTCTGGCACCAGCCTTTGGACGGCTGCTCGTAGCGCCGCGACGCTCGCTATCGAAGAATAGGCTAGCGATAACCGATGACACAACGAACATTAAAAATGCAGCGAAATAAAACGCCACGCCGTTGTCAGTTTTCAAAAATTCGATCGCTGATTTTTCAGAAGTAAATACGTCTAGACGTGACCCAGCGAGAAAAATTAAGAAAGGAAACGGAAGTGCAACAATGGCACTAATCGTTATCTTTTTGAACATGATATTGTCTCTTTAAGAATTGTTAGTATTGTAAGTGTTGAGCTACGGATGGATGGTAGCAAGTTTACTGCTTGTCAAAGCCGCTACATTGAAGCATAAACGCACCGCATATAAAACACTGTCGTGCTTCTTTTGATCATCTTGCCGTATCAGGAATCTCAACACTAATTCACGTACCCAACGCTGACATTTGTTATAACATTTTTCGCAGTCGAATTTGCTCCAATTAGGGAATGAGAAAATAAGCTATGCCTCTATATCGCCTTCTTTATGCCGTCTTGGTTTCAACGCTTTCGCTCTTTTGGAGTGCCGCACATGCAATCGAGCACTTTGACGCCTTTGAAGATTGGCATACCAAAAAGTCCGAATACGCGAGCGTGACCTACCCTGAAGGATACGAGGTACTTGCGAACCGCTCGCTCGAGATTGTTGATGCTGTTATCCCTCAGCTCAGTCAATTTCTTGATTGGAAACCGGAGTCGACAGTGCAGATCGTCCTCTCAAATGAGACTGATCGGGCAAATGGATATGCAACACCCGCACCGTACAACAGAAGCGTACTCTACGCGACGTTACCCAGCGGAGTGTCAGAGCTTCAAGATTACGGAGAGTGGTTTGATTTCCTCATTCTTCATGAAATGACACACATTGTTCATTTAGATAAAGCGCGCGATTGGTCTTACGCGCCACGCTACGTGTTTGGTCGCAACGTGTTTACCTTTTCGAACCTGTTTCAGCCGAACTTCTTTAAAGAGGGGCTCGCTACGTATGTCGAGACTTCTTGGGATCACCACACTGGGAGAGGGCAAAGTGCATTTTTCAACATGATGTTGCGTAGCGAGGTCGCTTCAGGGCTATTACCTTTAGGGAAGGTGCAGCAAACTACGCGCCATTGGCCACTCAACAAAGCGTATACCTACGGCTTTCCTTTCTACCAGTTTTTAGATGAGCGATATGGCATTGATGCGTTAACCGGTTATATCGATACCACAAGCGGACAACTCGTGCCTTTCGTTGTCGACCGTCCTGCAAGACATAATACCGACGCAACCGGGCTTGAAGATCTGTGGTTGGAATATATGCAGTGGGTTGAAGAGCGGTATCAAGGTCAACTTGCTGCGCTTGAAGGAACGACAACGCCCTTCAGCAAAATTAGCGAGAACGGTTATTTTAACATTAGCCCCAAGGTGGATGCAGCGGGCAATATTTACTACGCCGCTTTCGACCCTTATGGGCCCAGCTATATAACGCAAGTCGATGGTGCGGGAACGAAGCGTCCGCTCGTTCGGGTGAAATCAAATGCAAACATCATTGCGGTCGATGAAGAGCATCTATGGTACATCCAACAGTCGCCTTGCACACACGTCACTTACAGCTCAGACCTCTACCGCTATAACTTAAAAACAGGACAGAGCGAGAAAGTGACCAAGTGCGGACATTACACCGATGGCGTAATACTGAATGATCGTTTCCTTGGCGTTAAAGTGCTGCATGCTCAACGCTCTATCGTCGAGGTCGATTTGAACGCAAAAGTCGAAACTACCATTTTTGAGGCCGCGAACTTCGACAACATCGGATCTCTGATCGCGATCAACGACGATACCCTCGCCTTTACATACAAGGCGGGCGCTTCGAAATGGTCTGTTCGCAGCTTGGATCTGAACACCGGAAAGAGCGATACGATCCTCGAAAGCCCAATAGATAACTACTTTGCCATTGAGTCAGGCAGGCCATCCGACAACTCGACTGAACACTTCATCGTGACGAGTGATAAAGACGGATTAATCGAACTTTGGGAACTGGATCTAACGTCGAAGCAACTTCAGCCGCTCACTCGAAGCATCGGCGGTGCAAGTGACGGTCAATACGACGTAGCAAACGACCGATTAGTTTTTCGTAGCTACTCCGAGAATGGCTGGGATATCGCCGAGGCGCCATATAAGGTTCAGCGCTACAACAGCGAGAGCAAAGAGACCTCCTTAAGGCTAGCAAAACCTGGAAAAGGATTTGAGCTAGAGGCCAGCCCAGTACCAAAGGAAGCAGCAAACGCTCAACCAGTGACACAGACCTACTCCGCGCTCGAAACGGTCGCGCCAACAAGCTGGTTTTTTGGCTACCAAAACGACAATGCGCAAAACACGCTCTCTCTTGTTTTGTCTGGCCGCGATGCTTTGAATTTTCATAACTGGGGATTGGTGGTCGGTCGCGACTTTGAGAACGATGTGAACAAACTTCAAGCGTCATACACGCTCTATAACCACTTCACCGCACTCTACTCGAAAGACTATGACTACGCGCTTGGAGGCGCATCAGCACCACCCGAGTTTGTAGATAAAACCACTCTCCTGGAGGAGAACGAAAATATCGCGCTGCTCGCTCATACAGATATTCCTTTTGACTTTTCCAACCTCCGCATTATTGGAGGCGGTAATCAAGAACAACGGGCAGCCGATTATCTTCTCAACCCTGCACTCAATAACACTCTAACCGTAAATACAGTCGGACTTGCCGTGCAATACACCGACGCGAGTTATGCTCTCTATGGCATTAGCCCCTCGCACGGCAGAATACTGTCTATGAATTTGGAGCGAGATAAGCTAGAACGGGATTTTCAAGCTGCTAACACCGATAGTTCTGATGGCAATGTTTGGACGGTTGAATGGAACGAATATTTATCGTTATACAATGCCCACACGTTAGCACTTAGGGTGATGCAAGGCTATGCGGAGCAAGGCGCGGATGTATTCGACCTCGGCGACAGTCCGAGCAGTAGCCCCTTTGAGCAGGCGATCATTCATGGTCGAGATTACCCGTTGCGCGGCTACCCCGATAGGACTAGCGAGCTAGTGGGATACAAACCAGAAATATATTCGGCAGAATATCGATTTCCTATTGCTTACGTAGATCAGGGCCTAAGCAGCTGGCCAATTGGCTTGAATACAGTTTCGGGAGCCGTGTTTTACGAAGCGGGTAGCCCCAACCGCGGCAGTCGCATGTTCGATGCAGCCGGGTTTGAGCTCAATATTGGGGTCGACTTGGGTTATAGCACGCTCCCAGTCGCCACACGCTTCGGGGTTGCGGTGCCTTTTGACCGGACTAACGCTGCGCCGGATAAAGATACGAACATCTACTTCGGTTTTGGGTATCGTTTGTAAACCATTCCTTCAGCGAACACAGCCACTTTGTTTTAGCGCTTCAACTTGGCTTTCAGAGAGGCCGATTGAAGCCAAAACCTCATCGGTATTGGCACCCAGCCTCGCACCTGCTTTAGCCGCTCTTTTCCCGAAAGGAAGCGCTGAAGCGATTTGCTTAACACGCTGGCCATCGTCGAGTGTTGCATCGATAAACATATTTCGCGCTTGGTACTGAGGATGCTGTGCAGCTTCGTTTACACTGATAACAGGCTCTACACAGGCGTCTAACTTACCAAACACATTAATCCAATGTGCCTGATCATGCTCTAAGATTTTTTGGGCAATAGCCGAGCGGAGTTGCTCCTGCGTTTCAGGGCGCTGATCTGCGATTTTACTAAGCCAATCAGGCATACCCAGTGCTTGAAGCAAAGCCATCGCGAAATTTGGTTCAAGACTGCCAACAGACAAGTACTTGTGATCAGCCGTCTTGTAATAGTCATAAAAGAGTCCGCCATTCAGCATTTCAGAACCAAGATCCGGATCCTTGCCACTAACCAACGCACCTGCACCAAACATTGTGTTTAAGCTTAATGCGGCGTCCGCCATACTGATATCCAGATAAGCGCCTTTGCCCGTAGTCTGCCTCGCAAAAAGTGCCGCCAAAATAGACATCACAGCATGATGAGAGCCCCCAGCAATGTCTGCGATCTGGGTCGCGGAAAGAACCGGGCCGGTCTCTTTACGACCTGAATAACTCGCCAACCCAGATAGCGCAAGATAGTTGATGTCATGACCTGCCCTGGCTTTGTATGGACCGTTCTGACCATATCCCGTCACAGAGCAATAAACGACTTTTGGGTTTACGCTAGACAAGGCCTCGTAATCGAGGCCAAGTCGCGCCATAACACCTGGACGGAACTGCTCAACAACGATGTCGTAGCTCGGCACCAACTGCTCAATGATCTCCTTGGCTTGCGGGTTCTTGAGATCGATCGCAATCGACTTTTTATTTCGATTAATGGTCGCATGTGCGGCCGAGACCTTACTCTTGCCTTCGCCAACCATTGGCGGCATCAACTTTAGCAAGTCGGGGCGATTAGGCGCTTCTACACGTAGCACCTCTGCCCCCATATCGGCAAGAAGCTGCGTGGCATACGGGCCTGGAAGAAGTGTAGAAAAATCGAGAACACGAACGCCCTCTAACGGTAACGACATAAAGCACCCTTTTAGATTGAGAAAAAGAAAACAGGGTAAGAGGCGTGCTCTTACCCTGTTGACGATCGCTCTATTCTTATCGCTTTTTTAGACCATGCTACGCGCAATGATCAACTTCATGATTTCATTGGTACCCGCATAGATCTTTTGTACCCGAGCATCGGCATAAGCACGTGCTACCGGGTACTCCCACATATAACCATAACCACCATGCAACTGAAGACATTCGTCGATCACATCACACTGAATCTCAGTAGTCAGATATTTGATCTTCGCTGCCGTCACAACATCGAGTTTGCCTTCGATATGCAGCTCTAAACACTTATCAACAAACACGCGCGCCATAGTGAGCGTCGAAGACATTTCCGCCAGTTTGAACTGCGTGTTTTGAAACGCAGAAATCGGTTTACCAAACGCTTTGCGCTCTTTCACATAAGCCACTGTCTGATCAAAAATTGACTCGGCACTCGCGATCGCATTCAGTCCAACAGACAAACGCTCCTGCGGAAGCTCTTGCATTAAGTAGATGAAGCCCATGCCTTCTGCGCCCAACAGGTTTTCCTTAGGGACTTTGACATCCTGAAAGAATAACTCAGAGGTATCTTGCGCCTTCATTCCGATTTTTTCGAGGTTTGACCCTTTTTCAAAACCAGGCGAGTTTGCTTCAACAAGCAACAAGCTTGTACCTTTCGCACCGCCCTCGGGGTCAGTCTTCGCGACCACAATATACAGGTCGGCCAACTGTCCATTGGTGATGAAGGTTTTTGACCCATTCAGTACATAGTGATCGCCGTTAAGCACAGCATTGGTCTTAACGCCCTGTAAGTCAGAACCAGTCCCCGGTTCTGTCATTGCGATGGCCGTCACGATATCACCGTTGACACACCCTGGGAGGTACTTCTGCTTTTGTTCTTCAGAACCATATCGTTCGATGTAAGGCACAGCGATGTCAGAGTGGAGACCGAAGCCAACACCACTCAATCCAAGTTCAGCAACCACTTCATCCACAACCGCGTTATAACGGAAATCCGCACCTACACCGCCGTACTCTTCCGCAACCGTTGGTGATAAATAGCCCTGTCGCCCGGCTTTAGTCCATAGCTCTCGTGCAACGTGGCCATCTTTTTCCCATTGCGCGTGATACGGAACGGCCTCGTCTTCAAGAAACTTTTTCAGACTATCGCGAAACATTTCATGTTCAGATTCATAAACTGTACGTTTTATCATTGTTCTACCCCTTGATTAGTTTTAATCCGCGTCTTTGAATTCGTTACCTGAGGCCGCCATCTCTTTAAGTAATGCCGGTACCGCAAATCGTTCTCCATACGTTTCGTGCAACGCTTCCGCCCGCGCAACAAACTCGGTAATACCTGTTTGATTGATGAACTGTAAAATACCCCCGGTCCACACTGGGTAACCAATGCCCATAATCGAGCCAATATTGGCATCACGGACACTCGTCAAGACCTTCTCTTCCAGGCAGCGAACAGTCTCAATGGCTTGAATGTAGAGCAGCCGGTCTTGTAAATCTTTCAGTTCGAAGTCTGCTTGGCCACCAAATAGCTCAGGCAGCCCGTTCCATAAATGCTTTTTGCCATTTTTGGGATATTCGTAGAAGCCGCCGCCCGCCAGTTTTCCTGGACGACTTGCCTCAAGCATCTTATCGACAACCGCATCGGCGGGATGAGCGCGGTATGGCTTGCCCTCAGCTTCTAAGTCTTTGATCGTTTGATTACGGATCTTCTCCATTAACGTCATGCTTACTTCATCGGTCACAGCAAGTGGACTTACCGGGAAGCCTGAGAGAAATGCTGCGTTTTCGACCGCCGAAGGAGAGACACCCTCCCCTAACATCGCGATGCCCTCGTTCGCATACGTACCAAAGACGCGCGACGTATAAAATCCACGGCTATCGTTAACGACAATAGGCACCTTTGAAATCTGTTGAACGAAATCATATGCACGCGCGAGCGTCTCATCAGAGGTTTGCGCACCACAAATGATTTCGACCAATGGCATTTTGTCTACTGGCGAAAAGAAATGGAGGCCTATGAACTGTTCTGGACGAGCAGAGGCTTCTGCCAATCCGGTGATTGGTAAAGTGGATGTATTTGACGCGAAGACCCCACTCGCTTGCATTTGTGCCTCTGCTTCTTGAGTCACTTTTGCCTTTAATCCACGATCTTCAAAAACGGCTTCGATAATCATATCGCAACCGGCTAAATCTTCCGCGTTCTCGGTTGGATGGATAAGCGCGAGCGTTTCATTGCGCTTAGACGCACTCAATCGGCCACGTTTCACCTTCTTATCAAGAAGGTTCTCGCTGTACGCCTTACCCTTCTCGGCAGACTCAAGAGAGACATCTTTCAAAACGACTTCAATGCCACGCGTAGCAGCGGAATAGGCAATTCCCGCTCCCATCATGCCGGCACCCAAAACACCGAGTTTCGTGAACTTGGCCTTTTCGATACCTGCAGGACGAGCTGCCCCCGCATTGATTTCGTTTAGTTGATACCAGAAAGTGTTGATCATGTTCTTTGAAACCTGACCGCACACCAATTCAACGAAATATCGTGTTTCGATTCGCATCGCTGAATCGATATCAACTTGCAGACTTTCTACCATCACCGACAAGATTGCCTCAGGCGCAGGGAGCACACCTTTGGTTTTGTCTCGCATCATTGCAGGCGCAATCGGCAGCATTTTGGCTAGCGCTGGTGTACTCGGCTTCCCGCCAGGCACTTTATAGCCTTTGACATCATATGGTTGTTGCGCCTTGAGATTTGCCTTGATAAAAGAAGTCGCAGCATCGAGTAATTGGTCCTCGGTATCGACAATGTCGTGAATCAAGCCAAGCTCTTTGCCTTTCTCAGGTTTGAACTGCTTACCCTCGGTTAGGTAGGGCAACGCTGCTTGCAGACCGAGCAAGCGAGACATGCGAACGACACCGCCGCCTCCAGGCAATAAGCCCAGCGTCACTTCAGGTAGACCGAGCTTTACGCCTTCGCTTAAAGCGATGCGGTGGTGGCATGCAAGCGCCAATTCCCAACCACCGCCAAGAGCCGCACCATTGATACATGCAACAACCGGTTTGCCGCATGTCTCAAGGTAGCGCATAGCCACCTTGATGCTTTGAACCATGTCGTATAATTCTTTGGCATTTTCCCTTGTCGTAGCATACAAGTCGTCAAGATTTCCGCCCGCAAAAAACGTGGACTTATTTGAACGGAAAATAACACCTGCAAACTCGTCGGCCTTTAGCTTTTCTACGGCCGCGCACAAGGACTCAGTAAACTCTTGGTCCATTAAATTCGCACTAGAATTAGGCTTGTCCAAAATAAGATGGACGATATTGTCCTGATCTTTTTCGTAAATTACTGAACTCATTGTCTTCTCCTAATTCTTAAACGCGCTCGATGATCGTTGCGATACCCATACCACCACCAACACATAATGTTGCCAATCCAGTTTTCAAATCACGGGCCTCAAGCTCATCAAGCAAAGTCCCCAGAATCATTGCGCCCGTTGCACCAAGCGGGTGCCCCATGGCAATGGAGCCGCCATTCACGTTGACCTTTGCCTTATCGACACCCATCTCATCGATAAAGCGCATCACGACAGACGCAAACGCCTCGTTAACTTCGAACAAATCGATGTCATCAACACTCATGCCTGCAACTTTCAGCGCCTTGCGTGCTGAAGGCGCAGGACCTGTCAGCATAATTGTTGGATCAGTCCCTACCACAGCAGTTGCAACAACGCGGGCTCTAGGCTTCATCCCAAACTGCTCTCCCGCGGCCTTGCTTCCAATCAATACCGCGGCAGCGCCATCGACAATACCTGACGAATTGCCCGGAGAATGCACGTGATTAATTTGCTCAACCTGCGGATAACGCTTACGTGCAACACCATCAAAACCCATCTCACCCATCATCTGGAACGAGGCTTTTAGGGCGCCCAGTGTTTCTTTGGTGCTATCAGGGCGAATTAGCTCATCGTGGTCCAAAATGGTGATACCATTTCGGTCTACCACAGGCACCACAGATTTGTCGAAAGAGCCGCGTTCCCATGCTGCGGCCGCTTTTTTGTGCGACTCTGCGGCAAATGCATCAACATCCTCTCGCGTGTAACCACCCAAGGTTGCAATCAAATCTGCACCAATCCCTTGTGGCATAAAACCCGTATCAAAATTTGTTTCAGGATCCATCGCCCATGCGCCACCGTCACTCCCCATCGGGATACGAGACATAGACTCGACGCCACCGGCGACGACGAGGTTCTCCCAGCCAGAACGTACTTTCATGGCCGCGGTGTTTACGGCTTCAAGGCCTGATGCACAAAAACGATTCAACACCACTCCCGCTACATCTTCGTCCCAGCCAGCGGCGAGCGCAGCCGTTTTGGCGATATCTGCGCCTTGGTCTCCAACGGCTGTTACGCAGCCCATGACGATGTCATCTACCGCCGAGGTGTCAAAACCATTACGCGCTTGAAGCGTATTCAACAAATCAGACAGCAGGGTTACGGGTTTTACTTCGTGAAGGGCGCCGGTGGCTTTACCTTTGCCTCGAGGTGTGCGAATCGCATCAAAAATATAGGCTTCGTTTGTCATTATTGATCATCCTGTGTGTTCGGAAGCTAAGCGACAACGAATATATAGGAGTGAGATTTCCGCTCCATGATATTTGCTAACAATAGTGTTGATAATTTCTTGCACAACATGAAGGTGCGCACTGTGGAAGGTAAGTTATTGTTATTTGGATTAATTCTTTGTTAAGTGGCTACATAACGAG
>NZ_LWFT01000539.1:0-9174 GCF_001635105.1 Oleiphilus sp. HI0079 | reverse complement strand
TGCAGACTTTCTTCCAGAAGAGATTGCGCGCGAACTAGAGGTCTTTCAACAAGATGTAGAGCCAATGACGGCAGAGCAGGTCCGTAACGCCTTTATCGAAGATTTTGGGCAAGCACCCGAATCGCTTTACTATGAATTTGACGCGAGCAAACCTCTCAAATCCGGCTCAATTGGTTCCGTGTTCCTCGCTAAAAAAGCCGTTGAGCGTAATGGAAATGCCGTGCTGGTCCCTATTGTCGTCAAAGTTGCGAGACATAATCTGGAACGCGAGTTTGCGATGGGGTCTCTTGCGATTGAGCTAATGTTGATTAGTAGCCAGTACTGGGCACCACACTCTAAGCTCAAGCCGTTTCTACGTTCTATGGCACTTCAGATAAAAGAGTTCACGAAGGGCTTTGAACAAGAGTTGGATTTCTCACAAGAGGCTGACACGCAACAACGATTTTATGAGCGCTCGTTACATTCAGCTGTTTGGAATGTTCCGAAGGTATACGGCGCTAGCGGTCGCATCATTGAGATGGAGTATGTCGCCAAAGCCAAACCGATTTCCCAAGCATTAGAAGGCGCGCGAAATCGAGAAGAAAAGCGCCGTGCCATCGCGCATAATTTTATCTACACGATTGTCGAGCACTTGGTGTTGTATCAGGAATTGCATGGTGATCTCCACCCTGGCAACGTGCTTGTAGACGAATCGAATGCGCTTTATCTCATCGATTGGGGCAACAGTATTCAAATGTCGGGTAAGTGGGGCTACGTGTTTTCGTATCTCAGCGCCGCTCTGTGNGGCGACATTGAAGAACTGGCTGACACGCTTATTGCGATGAGTACTGACCCAGAGAAGCACTCGGAGCAGCGCTCAAGGATAGTAGAAGCGCTCAGCGAAACACTTAGTAAGAAATCCATTGTGCCGATAGAGCCGTGGGAGCTTTGGAAGTTTTATCAAGAGGGAGGGGCAGGTTTGCAAATTCGCACAAGCGCGGCCATTCAGCTGCTCTCTAATACTTATCAGCTTGGAATGACAATTCAGAGCGATTACTTGCACTTATCTCGCTCAGTCTCAGCAATGATAGCGAGTTACGCAAACTTATACGCAAAAGAGAAGCGTATAACCGTAGCGAAGGAGTTTGCAACAGGGCTTGTCGGCGTCCCGTTCAAATACGGGCTGCTCAATTTGGCGCAGGATGCGTCGCAGTTCTTTTTCAAGCAACTCCGCTCAGCGCCAATTAAAGTACCAAAATTATCCATGCAATTGGTTCCAATCTCCCTTAACGATAAGGCACGATATGAACCCTCAGAAAATTAGACTGCTTTTTGAGCATGACGATTTTTTGGTCTGCGAGAAACCCCACAATCTCGCGTTTCATTCAGAGAATAATGCGGGGGAGTCGGTCCAAGGGTTTGTTGCTCTATTACGTGAGCAAATCGGCTCGGATGCTTTATACCCTGTCCATCGCCTAGATCGTGTGACAAGCGGTGCTCTGTTAGTTGCGAAAAATAGCCGAGCGAATAGTGCGCTTTCGCAACTATTTCAATCAAAAACGGTCGACAAAGTTTACCTCGCCATTAGTGATAAAAAACCCAAGAAGAAACAGGGGCTTATATCGGGAGATATGGAGAAATCGAGGGGCGGTAGCTACAAGCTCTGCAGAACACATCTTAACCCCAGTGTTACGCGGTTTTACGCATGCCCGTCTGATGAAGGATGGGGGTTTTGGTTAATGCCGCAGACAGGGCAAACCCATCAACTTCGTGTCGCATGCAAGTCTTTAGGTAGCCCTATCCTTGGTGATTCGCGTTACGGTGGTACTTCGGCTGAACGATGTTTTTTACACGCATACCAGATCAAATTTCGATATCTCGATGAGGATTACTGTATCCATGCGGAGCCTTCCGAACCGATGTTTCTAAAGGTGCT
Source organism: Oleiphilus sp. HI0079 (assembly GCF_001635105.1). Classification (NCBI taxonomy): domain Bacteria; kingdom Pseudomonadati; phylum Pseudomonadota; class Gammaproteobacteria; order Oceanospirillales; family Oleiphilaceae; genus Oleiphilus; species Oleiphilus sp. HI0079. Next base: position 7,259 of record NZ_LWFT01000539.1, on the reverse strand, counting down.
AGAAAAACTCCGGCAGCGGAAAGAGCTAAAACAAGGGCTTTAGTCGTTCGTTGCTCGTCGTCTCAAGGCTAATCGCCGGCAACGTGTCCCTCGCGTCGCTCATCCGCCGCACCTATCAAACGCGCATTCGCTTTGTCGATTTTTATCACATGGAGACCTGAATTGAGATCGCGCTCTTGTGTCTCGTATCCCATTTTTTTAAAACGAGCGACCAACTCGTCATCCAACTTCAGCTTCTCTACATCCATTTGCCCATATCGGTTACTGATATGCGCTGCATTGATCGCGTTATAAGGGTGCTGATTCCACATTAAAGTGCGTATCAGCGAGTTGGCAACATAGTTAATGATCCTTGATCCACCGGGCGATCCAATGGCCATTTTGGGGGCGCCGGTTTCCATAACGATGGTGGGGGCCATCGACGATCTAGGCCGCTTTGCAGCTTGAACACGGTTCGCGATCAAACCTTGTTCGTTTTCATACGAGAATGAAAAATCTGTTAGCTCATTGTTTAACAAGAAACCATTCACCATCAATCTTGAACCGAATCCATTTTCGATCGTACTGGTGCTGGAGAGAACGTTGCCCTGAGAATCCACGATTGAAAAGTGCGTCGTCGACGCTTGCTCGATTTGAATACCTTCGACCACGCTACTCTGCGCGTTATTCTGAAAGGTTCCTGGAGCAACCTGTGTTAAGGGTTTGCCAACAGTAAGCAAGGCGGCTCTCTGTTGAATATAGTTTTCATTGAGCAGCCAGCCAGGCACATCGAAAAAATCTGGGTCGGCGAGATAGGTGTTTCTATCCGCAAAAGAGAGGCGTGTTGCGTCTGAAATTACTTGCCACGCATCGGCTGATTCTGGTGGGTAATCAGACGTGTTTGCCGCCTCAGTCATCATGAGTATTTGGCCCACCGATACAGCACCGCTGCTCGGCGGTCCCATGCCGCAAACGCGATAACGCAAAAAGGGAGCACAAACCGGCTCTCTCTCGACAACCTCATAGCGGGTGAAGTCATCGACAGATAAGTATCCCTTGTTCGCAGAGGACTGAACCTTAGCAACAATCGTTTGCGCAAAGCGCTTCGTGTAGAAAGCCTTAGGGCCTTCGGCTGCAAGCATACGCAGTACATCAGCATAAGCTTGATTTTTGACGATCATACCTTGTGCTAGGGGCTCACCGTTTGGAAGAAAGTAATCGCGCGAATCGGCATCCGTGCTTAGTCGCTCACGATCTGTTGCGATCGCGTTTGCGAGTCTTGGACTGACTTGAAATCCTTGCTCCGCGAGTTTGATTGCCGGTTCGAGAAGTTCACCCCAAGGCTTGCTTCCGTATTTTCCGTGAATGTGACCTAAAAGTGCTACGGTCCCGGGAGTGCCTACAGAACGCCCACCAACAACGGCTTCAAAGAAACCTAAAGGGGTTTGATCTTTGGCTAGAAAAAGGTCTTGCGTTACGTCCAATGGCGCTGTCTCGCGACCATCATACGCCGTTAATTTCTGCTTTTTTGCATCAAAGTAAAGTGTAAATGCGCCACCGCCTAAGCCAGAAGATTGGGGCTCAACAAGACCAAGTACGGTTTGCACGGTTACCATTGCATCGGATGCGTTTCCTCCGTTGCGAAGCACTTCAAGCGCTGCATTACTGGCGTAGGGGTTTGCACTGACGACCATGTGCTTGGATGCCTCCAGCTGCTTGGTTTGAGCAATCGCGTTTTGAACCAATGCAGATTTGCCCGTCGCGGATTCGGGCTCGAGCATATCGCTTTGCTGAGGCGCGCTGTGCGTGTTTGCGGACAGGGTGGCCGCAGAAGTGATCATCAGAGTAATGATCGTTTTGAAGTTGAACGCTCTGTTCATGGCTTAATCCTTCAGATCGACGAGATCTCGAAAATAGTCCAGTGCATCCGGGTTCGCTAATGCCTCTGTGTTTTTCACTTCTTCACCGTGAACAATGGAGCGAACCGCTAGCTCAACAATTTTACCACTACGTGTTCTTGGTATATCTGGCACTGAGACTATCTTAGCAGGAACGTGCCTTGGACTCGTGTTGGTGCGGATAATTTGCTTTATGTCGTTTTTAAGTGCTTCATCGAGTACTTGGCCATGTTGCAGTTTGACGAAGAGAATAATGCGCTCGTCTCCATGCCATTTTTGCCCGATTGCAAGAGATTCAAATACAGCGTCCACCTTTTCTACCTGCCTGTAAATTTCAGCTGTACCTATTCTCACCCCATTAGGGTTTAGCACTGCATCAGCGCGACCGTGAATCATTACCCCGCGTTGATGCGAACCATCGTTCAACTTGTGTTGGCAGAGTTCGCCAAAGTCGCCATGTGCCCAACTATTATTGTGGCGGGCGAAATAGGCATCGAAGTATCGCGAGCCATCTGTGTCTTTCCAGAAGCAAACAGGCATGGAGGGAAACGCGGTTCTACAGATTAACTCTCCTTTACCCTGATCAAGCGATACGCCTTGCTCGTCGACAAAATCAATGTCCATTCCAAGCCCGGCGCATTGGAGCTCGCCGCGCCAAACCGGTAGGGTTGGAGAGCCCAGCGCAAAGCAAGAAACGATGTCTGTTCCGCCTGAAATACTCGACACTCTCACATCATGCGATACATCTCGGTAGAGATAGTCGAAGCTTTCTGGCACAAGGGGGGAGCCGGTTGAAAGTATGCTTTTTAAAGATGTTAGGTTGTGGCTTTGGCGAGGTTTCAAGCCGAACTTTTCGGCGGCTGAAAAGTACTTTGCACTTGCTCCGAAGACCTCAATCTGTGCGTCATCGGCCAGGTCAAATAGGACGCTTTGCTTGGGATGAAAAGGGGAACCATCATAGAGTACGAGCGATGCCCCCAGTGCGAGGCCGGAGACATACCAGTTCCACATCATCCAACCACAGGTTGTAAAATAGAATAAGCGCGTGCCTGAGGTTACGTCAGTATGCAAGGCAAGCTCTTTAACATGTTGCAGCAAGGTGCCGCCGACACCATGGACGATACACTTTGGTTTACCGGTCGTGCCCGATGAGAACAATATATACAAGGGCGCATTGAAAGCGACGCGCGTAAATTGGAGAGGCGGTATGCTCTGGCTGTTTACTATGCGATTCCATCGAAATATTGGAACATTGGTATTGATCGTATCGACATCTCCATCGCATTGATCTGCCGCATCCGCTTCCGTGGCTAATGGATTAAAGCATATGATTGCTTGCAATGAATCCAGTGCTTCCGCTACGAGCGTGACCTTTTCAACACAGTCAATAACCTTGCCTGCGTATTGGTATCGATTGCACGCAAGAAGCACGGTAGGTCGTATTTGCTCGAATCGATCTAGAATACCGCTTACGCCAAAATCGGGCGAGCAAGAAGACCAGACAGCGCCGATGGAGGCCGTTGCAAGCATGCCAACAATGGCATGATGCGAGTTTGTGCTGATCGCCGCAACTCGATCGCTCTCCTTAACGCCGAGCTTGCGCAACTCAGTGGCAAGTGTTGCCACTTTATTTGCAAGCTCTGAATAGGTAATTGACTGAATAATGCCGTGCTCGTTACTTTCCGTACATGCGATCTGATTTGGGGTGTCTTTTGCATAACGGAGCAGGTTTTCAGCAAAGTTAATCTTTGAGTCAGGAAACCAAACAGCGCCCGGAAGTCGCTTCAGATCTTGCACTTTTTGTGAGCCGCGTTCGCCGATCAGGCCAAAATAATCCCATAGCGAATCCCAGAATATCTCCGGTTGCGTTACGGAGAAATGATGGAGAGCGGCATAGCCATCAAAGTGAGTATCTTGTTTCGCTTCGAGCCAGGCAGAAAATCGAGCCATCACGCTGTCGTTGAGATCTTTATTGGAGGGAGACCATAACGGCTTCTCTGTTGCTTGATTTATGTCGAGTTCCACTTTATGTCCTGCCGGCTTAGTTTGATCTTGTGTTCATTGCATTCGCTACGCGAGAGTGAGTAGGGCGCGCAAGTGCATTGGAGATGAATTCACCCGCTTCAATCAGTGAGTCGAGCGCGATACCCGTAGTGAATCCGCCGCTATTAAGCAGATACACGAGGTCTTCTGTCGCCAGATTGCCGCTAGCACCTTTCGCATAAGGGCAACCCCCGAGCCCGGCGATAGAAGCATCAAAGCAGCGAACTCCCGCCTCTAGACCCGCATACACGCTCCCTAAAGCCTGGCCGTAGGTATCATGTAAATGCAACGCAAGTTTGCCCATATCAAAGTGCTCAGACATGGCCGCGAGTAATCGTTTTGTATCGTAAGCGGTACCAACTCCGATGGTGTCCCCAAGTGAAACTTCATAACACCCAAGGTCAAATAGTTGCTGGCAAGTTTGTATTACCTGTTTAACCGGTATGGCTCCATCATATGGGCAGGCGAAAATACAGCTTACGTAGCCTCTAATTGCTTTGTCATCCGCTTTTGCTTGCTGCGCTAAGTCTTTAAAACGTTCTATGCTCTCGGAGATTGAACAGTTTATGTTTTTTTGACTAAAGGCTTCCGACGCCGCGGCGAACACAGCAACCTCGTCTGCGTTACATTCATGCGCGTCGAGATAACCTCTGAGATTCGGTGTGAGCGCTGCGTACGTTACCCCTTTGGTTCGGTTGATTTGTTCAAACAATGCACCACTATTTGCCATTTGCGGCACCCATTTGGGCGAGACGAAGCTGCCTGTCTCGATATACTGCAGGCCTGAGTCGGATAAGCGATTGACTAACTCGACTTTAGTATCGAGAGGCAGGGTTTGTTTCTCATTTTGCAGGCCATCTCTTGGTCCAACTTCCACGACTCGAACATGTTCTGACATCGTTTAAAAATCCTCGCTCGCACCTATGTGCCTCGTTGTTTTACCTAAATGTTGTCCGCTACGGCAATGCATCTGGTTGTTATTGCTTTATCCAAGGCGCGCGCTGTTTTTCAAAAAATGCAGTAAGACCGGCTTGTCCTTCCTCCGACACTCTAAGGCGAGCGATTAATTCTGCAGTATGCTCGGCAGGCTGGTCGAGACCTCGCTCGATGTCTGCAATTAATGTTTTGGTTGCCTTGCTGGCACTGGGGCCGCTCTGGAGTATTTGGTTGATCGTTGAGTCGACTTCCTGCTCAAGCTGCTCGCTAGTGACGAGTTTATGCACTAGTCCCCAGTCGGCGGCCTGTTCAGCATTGAAAAGCTCGGCTGTTAAGAAAAGCTGACGACAACGTCGCGCTCCGACGGCCTGGACAACATAGGGGCCGATGGTTGCTGGGGACAGGCCGAGTTTCACTTCACTTAGGCAGAACTTCGCTTTGTCGCTTGCGATGGCAATATCACAACAACTGATCAGGCCGATAGCTCCGCCAAAGGAGGCACCTTGGACTTTAACGATCGTTGGGATTGGAAGGGTGTTTAGTGTGTGCATCAGCAAAGCGAGCTGACGTGCGTCGTCCATGTTCTGCTCATAGCTTAGTGTTGCCATCCTTTTCATCCAATTGAGGTCAGCCCCCGCACTAAAGCTCTTTCCTGTCGATTGCAGCACAAGCACTCGCACCTCGTTTTGCGTTTTGACCTCTTCGAGCTTACTAATCAACAATGCGATGATCTCATCATCGAAGGCATTGTGCTTATCGGCACGATTGAGCGTCAGTCGGGCTACAGCGCCGGCAATGGTTAGAACAACTGGTGATTCCATTGTTTGTATTCCCTTACATTCGAAATACGCCGAAATGCGTATCTTCAATCGCGGCATTCATTGATGCAGACAGCGCCATTGCCAACACCTTTCGCGTGTCTGCAGGCTCGATGATCCCGTCATCCCAAAGACGCGCTGTTGCGTAATAGGGATGGGACTGCTCCTCGAACTGTTGAATGATAGGTGTCTTCAGCGCCAGCTCTTCTTCATCGCTCCAGTTCAGGCCGCGCTTTTCTAAGCTATCTCGTTTTACTTGCGCGAGCACCCCTGCTGCTTGTTCACCACCCATCACCGAAATTCGGGCATTGGGCCACATCCATAGAAAACGAGGATGGTACGCTCGTCCGCACATGCCGTAGTTGCCAGCACCGAAACTCCCGCCAATGATCACCGTGAACTTGGGTACTTTCGCGCATGCGACGGCCATAACCATTTTTGCGCCGTGCTTTGCGATGCCGCCTGCCTCGTACTCCTTGCCGACCATAAACCCCGTAATGTTTTGCAGAAACACCAAGGGGATTTTGCGCTGACAGCAGAGCTCTATAAAGTGCGCGCCTTTTTGGGCGGATTCTGAAAACAAAATTCCATTGTTTGCGATGATGCCGACAGGGTATCCATCGATATGTGCAAAGCCACAAACCAATGTTTCGCCGAATTGTTTCTTAAACTCCTGAAAATCAGAACCATCGACAATGCGTGCGATCACTTCTCGCACATCATAGGGCGTCTTCAAATCACTCGGCACAACGCCATTGATTTCCCTTGGGGAATAAAGCGGCGCATGGGGTTGCTGTCTACCGATAGGGTTTTGCTTTTGCCAATTCAGATGAGCGACGCAGTCTCTGGCAATTTGCAAGGCGTGCTCTTCGCTATCTGCATAGTGGTCGGCAACCCCGCTCACCTTGCAATGCATGTCTGCACCACCTAATTCTTCAGCGCTCACCTCTTCGCCAGTGGCTGCCTTGACGAGAGGAGGACCAGCTAGAAATATCGTGCTGTGTTCTCTAACCATTATGCTTTCATCAGCCATTGCTGGAACATAGGCCCCCCCAGCTGTACACAATCCGAGCACGACAGCGATCTGGGGAATGCCTTTCGCAGACATATTTGCTTGACGATAAAAAATATTTCCAAAGTCGTCTTCATCAGGAAACACTTCGTCTTGGTTGGGCAGGTTAGCGCCGCCTGAATCCACTAAATAGACACAAGGGAGTCGGTTTTCCTCGGCGATGGTTAGAGCGCGTAAGTGCTTTTTTACTGACAATGGATAGTAGGTGCCACCCTTGATTGTTGAGTCATTCACAACAACCATGCACTCTGTTCCATTGATGATGCCAACACCGCATATCGCACCGGCACCTGGGACGCTTTCTTCGTAGACCTCGTGAGCGGCAAGTGCCGACAATTCTAAAAAAGGTGTCCCGGGATCGAGTAGGTGGGCAAGCCGCTCTCTTGGGAGCAGCTTGCCTTTTGCGCGATGGCGGTCGATGAGCTTTTGGCTACTGTAAGTCGCGTTGTTGGTCAGCTTCTGGCGAAGATCGTCGACTAACGCATTCATCGATGAAGCGCGCAACTCAAATTC
>NZ_LWFT01000538.1:0-14285 GCF_001635105.1 Oleiphilus sp. HI0079 | reverse complement strand
TGACTGAGATTCGAGCGCTTGAAGAAGCGGCGAAAGGTCAGCAGCGCGAGCTTGAGCTTATTGGCGAAGTGCTTGCAATTGATGCAGGCAAGTTTGCTGAGTTCTTGCGTGGTTCGAAGCAATTTATGGCGGCTTGTCAGCAAGCCATCAAGAATAATACTGAGAAGTCTACCGATGTTATTGCCGAGTTGTTCCGCAATATGCATACGGTGAAAGGCAACGCTCGCACGTATGGTTTGAGCTTGCTGACCGATGTTGTTCACGAAGTTGAGACGACTTACGACCTCTTGCGTTCTGGCGATAGTATTGATTGGGACCAAGAGTATCTCTTGAACGAGTTAGCGCAAGCGCAAACCTTGCTTGCTGAATACGAAACAATCTTCCGAGATAAACTAGGTCGCGACGGCGATATCTCCAAAGGCGTGAGCCTTGATCCGGAGCGCATTGCTTCTTGGCTGGATAGCATTCGCGCGATTACTGAGAAATCAATGGATCAGGAAGTCAAAGAAGTTGTTTCAGAAGCATATAGCATGCTCGTCTCGCTAGAGTCGGAGCCGCTGTCTAAAGTAATTGCGGAGCCGGTTCAGTCTATGGCTTCGATGGCAGAGCAGCTGGCCAAGCCATTGCCGAAGGTTGAAATTAACGATGCTGACGTTTTAATCGATGGTCGCGTGCACAGTATGGTAAACAATATCTTTACCCACGTGTTGCGCAACGCTGTTGATCATGGAATCGAGAGTGCGCAAGAGCGGTCTCAAAAAGGTAAAACCGAGTTTGGGTCTGTTCATATTGATACTCAGGCAGCAAGCGATTTTGTACACTTTAAGGTGTCGGATGACGGCCGAGGTATCGCCTTGCACAAGATTCGTAGCATGGCAGCCGAAAAAGGCATTATCGATGGCGATACGATCCTTGTAGATCAAGAAGTGGCGAACCTAGTCTTTCACTCTGGGTTCTCTACCGCAGACCAAGTGAGTGATCTTAGTGGGCGGGGTGTTGGTATGGACGCCGTTCGCCAGTTTCTTGAAAGTGAAGGCGGTTCGATTGAGCTTCGTTTAGCCGGTGGTACTGAGGGCGATGCCTTTAGAGCATTTGAGACGGTGATTTCTTTGCCGTCACGCTTTTACTCTCAAGCGCTGCCCTTTAACAAAACAGCGTAACGCGGTGTAGCCGCCATATCGAGCTAAGTTCGTGTTAGTGCCAACCCCAGGTTACTTGGTTTTCGCCAAATAACTTGGGGTTTTATTTTCGTGAGACGAGCCAAATGCCAATGACAATCAAGACGGCGCCGCCAGCACGTGTCCAGCTCAACTCAATTTTTGGGTAACCAAGCAAACCATATTGATCGTAAATCAGCGATGCGATGACCTGACCGCCTACGATGGAGATCGCCAACGCCAGCGCGCCCAATTTAGGAACTAAGTAAATGCTCATGGCGATATTGAACGCGCCTAAAGCGCCGCCAGCCCAAGCCCACCATGGAATGTTGTTAAACCCTTCGTTTATAAACCACGGTTCGCCTTGTTTTAAGGCAATTAAGCCGAGCACGATTGTGCCAATTGCAAAAGAAATAAAGGCCGCTTGAATCGGCGTACTAAGGCCGACGCGAAGCTGAGAATTGATGCCCGCCTGAGAAGCGAGTGAGAAGCCGACAATCACGGCTAGTAAAATGAAGATGTAACTGCTCGCCTGATCTTGCATCATACTTGTTCCCAATTACCTTTCTGAATGGGGTTTTCGCCGCATTTTTCGTTGCGTACTGCTCTATTTTACACGCCGTGTCGTTTCGCCTTTGCTTGAGCAAATGCCCTGCGGAACATCCAAATAGAAACGATTCCGGCAAGTATGTTGCCTGCTGCTGCGCCCACCATCAAGCCGGGTAGATCGTTAATGATCGATCCGAGGTACATGCAAGGCACATAACAGATAAACAGACGTGCGACCGATATTTTAAGGCCATCCATGGGGCGGCTGATTGCGTTGCTCGCCGATACCAAAAGCATACACACGCCCAGTAGGGCGTAGCTAGCGGGAATGTACATTAGATACCATCCTACAATCTCTGCGATCTGCGGGTTACCTGTTAGCGCTTGGCTAATCGGGGCCTCAAATAACCAAAGTATTACGGCCAGGCCGAGCTGCCAGATAACAAGGCTTTTTATCGCCAGCTTTAAAAGCAGGGCGATATGGCCGAAATCTTGTGCACCATAAGCCTTCCCGATCATCGGAGGCAAAGACATGGTCATCGCTAACACGAGAATGATGGAGAAAAATTCGACTCGAATGCCCATGCCCCAAGCCGCAACACTCTCTGTCCCATGAGAGGCAACGAGGTAGGTTGCCAGCATCGATGATAGGGCAGGAAGAAGTTGGCTCGTCATCGCTGGTAGCGCAATACTTAAAATACTGCGTGTTTTCTCAACAAAGTTATTGAAGATATGACTGAAAATCATCCATCCACGCTTAAAAATTTGGGGATAGATTATTAGCACGCCAAGAAAGAACGAGTTAAGTGTTGCCCAAGCGGCGCCTGCGAGGCCAAGGTCAAATACAAAAATATAGAGCGGGTCGAGTGCAATATTGATTAGGCTCGTTGCGACCATACCAAAGCCCGGAAGTAAGGTGTTTCCGTTAGCCCGGCATATACTGTACCCGAAATAAACAAACGCACCGAAGAACGCGCCGACAAGCCAAATCGCCCAAAATTCATCAACATAAGGCATTAGTTCTGGCGTGCCGCCGAGCATTTGAACGATCTGAGCACGAAACAGCCAAGTGATGAGCGCGAGAACGGCAAACACCACGGAACCAATTAGCACAATAAGACCGGCCAATTCCTTCGCTTGCTGTTCCTTATTTGCCCCTAAAAGCTGCGAGATTAACGCGGTCGTTGCAATGCCGATGCCGACCTGAATGCCGATAAAAAGCTGATAGATAGGGATTGTAAATCCAACGACCGCGAGCGGCGCAACACCTAAACGAGCGATAAACACAGAGTCAACCAACTGAAAACTCATTAAAGAGATAATGCCAATCAGCATCGGCCATGTCATGCGCACGAGTTCTTTAAACTCAGCGCGTTCTATGCCGGAGGTGTCTATTTTGTTTGGTTGTGTGTTGGAGGACATTGTTCGCTCTTTTCTGGTTATTATGCGTGAACTAAACGATACAGTAGAGCGCTACTTTTAGATTAAAGTGTTCCGATTATAAAAATATTAGGTACTTACTTGAACGCTTTTAGCACCGAGGTGATGACCGTCTCTGGGTCTTTATAGTCAATAGGCAGCGAGGTACGGTGACCATCTTTTTCTAGAATCCAGGATGGAAAGCTGTTTCCACCGATAGCGCGAGCCAAGTGTAATTCATGTTGAAGAGCGCTGTGTGTTTCTTCGAGGTTGAGTGCCTCTTCGAAATCTGTCGGGTCTAGCCCAAGCTCGTCTGCAAGCGCACAGAGGACTGTATTGTCAGACGGGTTTCTCGCATGAAGGTAGTAAGCGTGCTGAATAGCCTGGTTCATTTCATCTTCTAAGCCATGGCAACGCGCGATGAGAATGGCTCGACACGCAGGGTAGGTGGCGCGGCGGGGTGAATTATTTGTCCAAAAATCATGATTGAAGCGTGTACCAAGCAAGGCATGAATTTTTCGCCAGTAGCCCCGAATAGCGGTTTGCAAGTCTGCCGGCATTACTTCATCCGTGTCCGGAGCAAGGCCTCCGAGTACTTTGGTCCAAGGAATATTTTGCGTCTGCAGCGTATTCGATATCAGGGTGAGAGTAGGCTGATAACCCCAGCACCATGAGCACATTGGATCGTAGACATAAAACAGTTTAGTGGTTTTGTTTGTCATCACATGCTAACGCTTTTCACTCATTATCAAGGTATTTCATGTTCTATTACCACCTCTCATCACCTCTCATCACCTCTCATCACTTCAGGGGGTGATTGTCGGGCAGCTGCTTGTGCAGCCAGAGCACGAGCTTACGCTTCATTTTTGGTAATTCTAGGTCTTGCTTGGCCAAAGGTTGGACTTGCTGATCGTGTACGAGAAGTTTGTATATAACTTCGATTTTGTCATCCTGTTTGTCACTTGCTTCGAACTTAACGACACCGCGTTTTTCGCAGTACAGCATACCGATACGAATTGCTTCTTTTAAAAGCTCGGCTTCGTTTTTGATCTTTTTATTCTTCATCTTGTAAGTCCTTAACCTTAGCAGAACCGTTGTTTTAGATATTCATATACGGCACGAAGTCCTAATGCCTCACCGCCAATTGGTCGGCCAGGTAACTTGCGAATGTTCCATGCCATGACATCAAAGTGCACCCATGGTGTCTCTTCATCAATAAAGTGCTGTAAATAAAGTGCCGCAGTGATGGCACCTCCATAAGGAACGCTTGCAGAGTTCACCAAATCGGCAACTTGACTGTCGAGCATTGCGCTATAAGGCTTATGAAGTGGCAGTCGCCAAATGGGGTCAAGGCTAATGTTCGCTGCCTCGCTTAAACCTGCGGCTACTGATTCGTCGTTACAGAAGAAACCCGGAAGTTCCGTACCTAACGCGACACGACAAGCACCTGTTAGTGTCGCAAAGTCGATAACCAGCTCGGGGCTTTCACTACATGCATCATCAAGCGCATCACATAAAACAAGGCGACCTTCCGCATCCGTGTTATCGATCTCGACGGTGAGTCCTTTGCGCGACGTCACGATATCGCCCGGTCGCAGGGCATTGCCTGAGATGGCATTTTCAGCTGCGGCCACCAATACTCGGAGGTGCACTGGAAGCCCTTGGGACATAATGAGACGAGCCAGACCAAGAACATGTGCCGCACCCCCCATGTCTTTCTTCATGTTGCGCATAAAGTTGCCGACCTTGATATTCAAGCCACCACTGTCGAAACAGATGCCTTTGCCTACAAGCGTAATCGTGGGCGCATCAGGGTCGCCCCAGCGCAGCTCTAACAGTCTTGGAGCGTGGTCTGAAGCGCGTCCGACGGCATGAATCAGAGGATAGTTTTGGTCAAGTAGGTCATCGCCAACCACTTCGTTATAAGAGCCGCCATAAGACTGCGCAAGTGCGTGCAAGGCATGAGCGAGATCTTCCGGCATCATGTCATTGGCTGGCGTGTTAATCAGATCTCTTGTGAGCGATATTGCATCTACGACATTGGTAACTTCACTCAACATCGATTCGTCACTAATGGCAAGTTTTGCAACGGTCGCATCGGCTTTTTTGTACTGCTCGAACTGATAGGACGCCAAGCCCCAGCTAACAGCAAACCGAAACTGCAACAGGTTCGAAAGTTCTTGATCGATCGAGCTGTCATTCTCCAGCGCTGAAAAGTCTGCTTGATAGGTGTTTTCGGGTAGTTGGGTCGGTAGATCGCCAGCGAGAAAAAAATCATTAAGGTCGCTTAGGCCGTAAACTGCCTGTGTAGATTGGGCTTCGGAGCTTGGCAGGATCAGCACACCTTTGCCCTTATAATTGTTTGCTTTGAACCACTGCTGAAGCTGTTCGGGTTGCGTTTCGCTCCATTGCTCGAACGACTCCTTCCTAACGAGGATGATTTTAGAGTCGGCGGATCCGTTTACGAGTGCGTCAGGCATAGTTTGTTCCTTGGATCTGTTCTTTGATTAGTGATGTTTCGATTAACGAAGAGCTTATTTTTCGGCTCAACGTGAGTATGGCTTTGTTCGCCATTCTTCAAACCCGCCATCGAGGCTGTAGGTTTCTTCAAACCCTTGTTCAAAAAAATACTCTGCCGCGCTCTGGCTAGAGTTGCCATGGTAGCAGCAAACAATGAGTGGCTTTTTAAGGTCTGTGGACTCAAGGTAGTGTGTGACGTTTGAGTTATCAACATGCACGGCCCCCTCGATATGTCCTTGGGAATAGGAAACCCGGTCTCGAATATCAATGATGTTGAGGTCGTTGGGTTTCTCGCCCAACCACTGCGCGAGTTCATCGCAACTGAGGTGCTTGAAATGCATTTTAAGAAGTCCACTAAGTTATCAATTCATTATACGCGTTGAGCGATGTGGTGCGAGCGATTGAGACAAGTATCTTGCCGCAAATGCTTACGTATTGCTTCCTTGGGTTAGATCAAAGTAATCTAAAGCTCGGCAAAACAAATAATAACGAGGATCTTGCTGTGAGCTTAATCTTATACGGATATCCAAATACTCGAGCACTGCGCGCTACATGGCTTCTTGAGGAGCTGGGGCTGGATTATCAATACCACTATATTGACCTTTTAAAAGCTGAAGCAAGAACGCCTGAATTTCTAGAAATAAATCCGGCAGGAAAGCTTCCAGCGTTGAGGACCGAAGGCGGAATCATCACCGAATCGCTTGCGATACTCAATTACCTTTGTGCTTTGAAACCAGAGGCGGAGCTGATTCCCACCTTAAGTCCTTTTCGCCGAGCTCAGTATGATCAGTGGTGCGCGTTTGCACTGACAGAGCTTGAACAGCCTATGTGGACGATCTCAAAGCATAAATTTGCCTTGCCTAAAGAACACCGTGTGAGTGATGTGATTCAAACAGCTGAATATGAATTTAAGGTAGCGCTTGAGCTGTTAAGCCGTGGCTTGGGGGACAACAATTATATCTTGGGGGACCAGTTCTCCGCAGTCGATATTCTGATTGGACACAGTTTGTTTTGGGGTGTGAGTTTTAAGCAGAAAATTGAGCAGGAAAATATCAATGCGTACATTGGTCGGCTTGGCGTAAGGCCTGCACTCAAAACGGCAATGGAAAAGGAAAAAAAAGCGGCGCCCAAATAGCACCGCTTTTTTGTTTTCAGGAGACCGTTTTTTCGGTTTACACCTCGAAGTCGGAATCGAGCTTTTTCTCAACAAGCGTATTCTGCAGCTTGATGTAAATCGGAATGCCCGACGCATCATAAGGCGGGTAGTCTTCCCCTTGAATCAGTGGTGACAGATATTCTCTGCACTCCGCCGTGATGCCGTAGCCATCATCCGTAATGTAGTGAATCGGCATTTTCTTTTCTTGGTTCGCTACCTGGCTTAAAGGAGCTTCACCAACGCTCCACTTGTAGGGGGAAGACGTCTCGCGAACGATAATCGGCATCACCGCATTCTTGCCGTTTACTGCAAACTCAACGGCCGCTTTACCCATTTCGTAAGCTTGGGTTACGTCGGTGGCGCTGGCAATGTGGCGCGCAGCACGTTGTAGGTAATCTGCGACGGCCCAGTGATATTTGTAACCCAGCGCATCTTTGACCATATTAGCCAGTGTTGGTGCTACGCCACCAAGCTGCGTATGACCAAAGGCATCTTTAGCTCCAGCGTCCGCAACAAAACGTCCGTCTTCATATTGCGCGCCTTCCGATGCGACGATCACGCAGTAGCCGTGCTCTTTTACGGTTGCTTCAACACGCGCCAAAAAAACCTCTTTGTCGAATGGTACTTCCGGGAAAAGAATAATATGTGGTGCTTCGCCAGGAATTTGCGAAGCCAGACCGCCTGCTGCGGCAATCCAACCTGCGTGGCGCCCCATCACTTCAAGAATGAATACTTTGGTCGAAGACTCGCACATGGATGCGATGTCCATCGCGGCCTCTTTAGTTGAGATGGCGACATACTTGGCGACCGAGCCGAAACCCGGGCAGCAGTCTGTAAACGGAAGATCATTGTCGACGGTTTTCGGCACACCAATACAGGTAATCGGGTAGCCCATTTTCTCACTCAGTTGCGAGACCTTATAAGCGGTATCTTGCGAATCACCGCCACCGTTATAGAAAAAGTAGCCAATATCGTGGGCGCGGAATACTTCGATTAGGCGTTTGTATTCGCGCTCGTTCTCTTCGAGATTCTTAAGTTTGTAGCGACATGAGCCGAAGGCACCACTCGGTGTATGCTTCAGCGCCGCAATCGCTTCTGGAGATTCTAAACTTGTATCGATAAGCTCTTCGCGCAAAGCACCAATAATGCCATTTCGGCCAGCATAGACTTTGCCAATTTTATCACTGTGCTGACGGGCAGTTTCGATGACGCCGCAGGCGGACGCGTTGATAACGGCTGTGACACCGCCAGATTGAGCATAGAAAGCATTCTTTATCGACATGCAGATGAATCCTGTGTTCGAGAGTAGGTTGTGTGCGCGCATTATACTCAATTAAAACGCCATGTCATTCCACGCCTGTTACAGCTCGAAAACTGTTGTTGATTGCCTCTGCACTAATAGATCAACGGAGCGATTAATGTACTTAGGCGTAGGTAATCATCGCTTTATGTTCGGGTGTCAGTAAGTGTGCAATGTGATTGATGCTCGAAACATAGCATTGACCATTTTTGGCAAACAGTTCGGTGACGCCCGTATTCCTGGTTTGAAGATTCAGATCGATCATCATGTGCGCGTCGAGCCGCATGATGTGTTTCATTGCCATTGAAATGGCCCCACCTGAACTAAATACAAAAACACGTTCTGTTTGCAGGGCCATCAACTCTTGCAAGGCGGTTTGAATGCGCTGCTCAAATTGCGGCCACGTTTCTGGAAGGTTATCTCCAAGCCGTCCTTCAGACCAAGCTTGTAGCGCACGCCGTAGTGCCGAGAAAAACTCAGCGGGCTTAGTCGGCTTGGGCTCGTCGCTCGCCAGTGTGCTCAAGTATTCGCGAATCAGCGCCTCAAAGTCGAACTCGTTCCAATTAGGATCGACTACTTGCCGTACTGGAAGATCTCCAAAGGCCGCGAGTACACCCTGTGCGGTTTGCTGATGTCGGGCCATGCTCCCGGTAATAATGATAGATGGGGGCGCATCAAGCTGCGCAAGGTGCTCGCCGAGCTTGGTTGCTTGTGCTTCGCCAAGCGGTGAGAGTTGGTCATAATTGGCTTTGCCCAGAGAGGCTTGACCGTGGCGAACTAGGTAGATTTGGCTCATGTTTCGTTCTGCTCGTGCGCTAATTTAAAGACTGACAGCCTATTGTTTGCTGCATGCCAAGAGCAACTTTATTTCGCTGATTAACGGCTATTTCCGTTGGTTATGGCAGTAATCGTTCTTCTGTTAAGTTTTTATGATATTTTTGTTACAACGACTATATTTGCTCACACATTCCCGAAAGGCTTCATTTTTTATGTTCCCGACAAAATTTTCTGGCCCGAAACGCTCCGCAGGATATGCGAATAACGAAATCCTCAAAATGGGGGTGAGTTTTGTATTCCTGATCAGTGTACTGGGGTATGTGCTCGTCACAATGCAAGGTATGCCTGGCGGCTTCACCCTGGCGATTTCGGCCGCGGTTGGCGGATACATGGCGATGAATATTGGCGCAAATGATGTCGCCAACAATGTTGGTCCCGCAGTAGGCTCAAAAGCGATGACGTTGCTCGGTGCGATTGCCATTGCAGCGATATTTGAAGCTGCGGGCGCATTGCTCGCCGGCGGTGAGGTTGTCAGTACTATTAAAAAGGGCATCATTAATCCCGATGCCATAGCCGACAGTAAAACGTTTATGGCGTTGATGTTGGCAGCCTTGTTTGCGGGTGCTCTATGGCTTAACTTGGCGACCTTTTTTGGCGCGCCCGTATCGACTACGCACTCCATTGTAGGGGGCGTTCTGGGAGCCGGTATTGCTGCTGGCGGAATGGCGATCGCGAACTGGGATAAGATGGGGGCAATTGCCGCGAGCTGGGTGATCTCTCCGGTGCTGGGTGGTTTAATAGCCGCTGGCTTTCAACTCTATATAAAGCGCAACATCATGCACAGTGATGACATGCTTGGTGCCGCAAAACGATATGTCCCATACTTGCTCGGTATTATGGCTTGGTCGTTTGCGACGTATCTCGCTGTAAAAGGCTTGAAGAAAATTTTTCCGATGTCTTTCTTTGAGGCGGCCATGCTCGGCTTAGCGGTCGCTGTTGCCGTGTTTGCTTTGAGCAAAGTAGCGGTAGGGAAGGCGGCAAAAGTCAATGACAATAATTCTGAGGGCGTTAACAATCTCTTTACTTGGCCGTTGATTTTCGCCGCAGCACTCTTGAGTTTCGCGCATGGAGCCAACGACGTAGCGAATGCTGTTGGCCCACTAGCTGCGATTGCCGATGCGATACAGAACGACGGCGTTTCCGCCAAAGCGGCAATCCCGTTATGGGTGATGATGATTGGTGCTATTGGTATTGCACTGGGTCTGCTCCTGTTTGGACCTAAGCTGATCAAAACCGTCGGTTCTGAAATTACGGATATTGATAAATCGCGCGCTTTCTGTGTTGCCTTGGCCGCATCAATTACGGTCATTATCGCGTCTCAGCTTGGCTTGCCAGTCAGCTCTACGCATATTGCCGTCGGCGGTGTATTTGGTGTTGGCTTTCTTCGGGAGTACATGCGTTTCCAGTCAGCGATTAAACTCCACAAAATGGCGGAACAGCACGAGGGCGATGAGAAGAAGCGTTTGCAGGAGTTTCTAGAAAACTTCGAACAAGCAGACCTGAAAGAAATGGAAGATCTGTTGAACGCCGCGAAGGTTAACAAGTCGAGCCTTGGTATTACGAAGGCAGAGCGTAAGCAGCTTAAGTCGATCTATCGTGAGCAGCTTGTAAAGCGTTCGGCAATTAAGAAGATTGTGACCGCCTGGATTGTAACGGTACCTTGTTCAGCTGGACTGGCCGCTGGAATCTTTTTCTTGATCAGGCCTTGGTTTTTCGTCTAAACCTGACCAAGTGGTTGATATTTAAGGTGTTCTCAAAAATAGGGGCATTTGATCGAATTTTAAGCACTGTAAATTCGATCAAATTCACTCCCTTTTTCAAAATTCTCCCCCTATAATCCCGTCCCGCTAACACGCGTAGGCGTGTAATTTCGGTTTCAAACACGGGTGAAATACCAGATGCATATCGAGAATGACATTAAACTTGGGTTCAAGGACGTGCTTATTCGTCCAAAGCGTTCAACGCTAAAGAGTCGCTCACAAGTGAGCGTGGAGCGAACTTACACCTTTAGAAATAGCGGTCAAACATGGACGGGTGTCCCGGTCGTTGCGGCTAATATGGATACCGTAGGGACGTTCGAGATGGCAGAGAAACTCGCCTCATATAAGATGCTGACGGCTATTCATAAGCACTATACCGTTGAGCAATGGGCTGAGTGGCTTTCTAAGCAAGATGATTCGATTTACGACCATGTGATGGTTTCTTCAGGCACTTCTGATGAAGACTTTGAGAAAGTAAAAGCCATCATTGCTCAAAACCCCAAGATGCGCTTCTTATGTATTGATGTCGCCAATGGTTACTCGCAACACTTTGTTGACTTTGTCCGTCGTGCTCGCGCTGATCTGCCCGAGATCATTATCATCGCTGGAAACGTGGTGACGGGTGAAATGACGGAAGAGCTGCTGCTTTCAGGTGCCGATGTCGTCAAAGTCGGTATTGGTCCAGGTTCAGTGTGTACCACGCGTGTTAAGACTGGCGTAGGATATCCGCAGTTGTCAGCAGGCATTGAATGTGCAGATGCGGCGCACGGCTTAGGTGGGCATGTTATTTCTGATGGCGGCTGTACTTGTGCTGGTGACGTCTCCAAGGCATTCGGCGGCGGCTCGGACTTTGTCATGCTCGGAGGAATGCTCGCAGGCCACGACGAATCTGGCGGCGAGATGGTCGAACGTGATGGTAAGACGTATAAACTGTTTTACGGCATGTCGTCATCTACAGCGATGAACAAACACTCTGGAGGCGTTGCCAACTACCGCGCTTCTGAAGGTAAGACAGTTGAAATGCGGTACAAAGGACCTGTCGATAACACCGTTCAAGACGTACTCGGTGGCGTTCGCTCAACATGTACTTATGTCGGTGCAGCAAGCTTGAAAGAGCTTTCAAAGCGGACAACCTTTATTCGTGTTCAAGAGCAGGAAAACAACGTTTACGGCAAAGAGTAATACCCGTAATATTCTCGATGAAAATACCCCTCGTCTGAGGGGTATTTTTTTGTCCTATAAAAATTCAAATACAAAACAGGAAATAAGAATGGTAAGCAAAAAGCGCATCGTAAGTTCTTTGTTGTTGGGTGCACTTGCCCTTGGTGCCCATGCAGAAGAGACAGCGAAGGTATTGTCGCAAGAAGAGTCGCAAGACGAGTCGGCTAAGACGCAAGCTTCACAAACGATTTTAGGTTTAGAGTTGTTTACAGGTGAATCGAAAATCAATGGAAAAGCGGCGGGTATTTCGCTTTCGGAGACCTTTGATCGTACTGGTGTGCGTTTCAAGTTTGGCGCGAAAAAAGTTTCCGGCGCCCGTTTTGAGGGTTATCTAGAGCTCGAAGACTACGACGCATTTGATAACGGCGTTGTCGGTGTAGGTGGAAATATTCGATATGCCTTCGGTGATGATGACGCGTTCAGACCGTTTTGGAAAATTGGTGCGGCGATCGGTTCGACAGAGCTTGAAGACGATGTTTTTGTGCAATATGAAGACGAGTCTTTGGGCTACTTTGCCCTCGTGGCAGGTTTGGGGCTCGAGAAAAAGATCAGTGAAAAAGCGGACTTTCTGATCGGCCTCGATATTGGAAAGCGTTATTGGCAAGACATTGAATTTAGAGACTCATTTTTTAACCGAGTAACCGTGGAACAGGATGATACGCCTGTTAGCATCTATATTGGTTTGAATTTTGGCATCTAATGGCCTTTAAGCAGAGTAGGTGGGTTGCATGAATATGCGGCCTATCTACCTTTTCTGAGCTGTGATTTACGCGCTCAGCGTTCTTTGTTCGGTTCTTGTATTTTTCTACTAATCTCCACTACTCGTTAGTGCGGTTGCTCATACGGTGCTCGTTGATCAGTCGCTCTCGCGTTCTGCATGAATCGTGACGTGCTCACTGTCACACACAACGTCGAATAAAATGGGGCGACAGCAAACGAAACAGTCCTCGACATATTCCTGATGCTCTACACTGCGATCAACCAAGATCGTGAAGCGCTCCCAGCAGAAAGGGCATTGCACCTGTTCTTCGCTCAGTAGCTCCACCTTGTCCTCTCTTTGCTAAGATTGTTTAAAGTCTCTGTAGCTACGGAATATGTCGCGAAGTGGATGCTTTGGTTTAAAGCCATATGTCTCTTCAAAGTCACGGCCATCGATCACAACAGGATATTTGAAGTAGTTGATGAGGTAGGAAGGGAACGATTTTAGGTTCAATATTCGCGCAATCATTTTTGGTAAAAGAGGCGGAATGGACGGCACAGGAATGGGGGTGCAGCCACATAGCTCTAAAGCGTCTTGATAAGCGACCCAGTCGCTTGGTGCAACATTGAACACGCCTCGATGGCATTTTTTGTAGGCAAGTTCTATCGCATCTGCCATGTCATCAATATGAATGAATTGCATGATCGGAGAGAAACCAAGCAAACATGGGGGGAACTTGCTTGAGAGCAGTCGGCTTATGGTGTTGTTTACGCCGGGGCCGACGATGTTGCATGGACGCAAAATCGTGATGTGTAGATCTGGATACTTCCACAAGTAAATATTGGCGAGGTTTTCAAGTTCCACCGAGTCTACAAGGTCTTGGGTGAGTTCGGCCGCTTTGAGCGGCGCAGTCTCATCTATCAACGCAGGGTTGTAAGCATCGGCACCATACACATGGAACGTCGACAAAATGAGCACGTGACGGATGCCATACTTGTGCGCCAAATCCATTAGCTTTTGCGTACCAAGTACATTGGCGTTGTAGCGCCGCATCATGGTTTCTTCGCTGCTTTGAATTCGCCCAAGATGGATGACGCTGTCAAAATCATAGCTCTTAAAAAGATCTTCAAAGACGCGCTTGTTGTAATCCAACTTGTAACTTGGAATATCATCGCTGTGATAGGTCTCTTGTCGAAAATCGACGGCGACTATCTGAACATGATCTCTTAAGCGCTGAATTACTTGCTGCGCCAAAGCGCCTGCAGCGCCGGTAATAAGAACCGTTGGTTTTTTCTTCACCGAGGCCGATTTTCTTTTTGGCGCGGTTTTTTTAGCGGTGGTCGTTTTTTTGTTAGGTGCTGTCATCAGAAAATACTTTTACGCTGTTCTAGGCCTTTTGCTATCAAGCCGTTAATTGCTTTTTTGACTTTCTCTACGCGTCTTACAACTTGATCTTCGGTGAGCTCTTCATTATCAAAGTAAATTGGCTTACCAAAGTTGAGGTGTACCTTGGCTGGAAAAATAACGGGCAGGGCAACCGGCACGTAAGGAATGCCAAGCATTTTTGCGAGTGGTTTTATGTTCGCAATAGCGGGAATCGTTTCTTCGCAGCCAACCACACCAACGGGCACGATAGGCGTATTGTGCTCCATGGCGAGTCGTACAA
>NZ_LWFT01000537.1:0-9112 GCF_001635105.1 Oleiphilus sp. HI0079 | reverse complement strand
ACGCAGAGTCAAGCGTTGTCCAGGGTGGAGCAGGATTTGGCGGAAGCGATGGATTTTGTAAATCAAAGCAAGCTTTCGATGGCGCGTCTTGAGGGCGAACTCAACGAGGCGGGCGCTGAGCTGGAAGAGTCAGGGAGCGCCGCGGCTGAGAAATTGAAATTCTTGGATTCTGAAATGCGGAAGTTGTGGGGCGTTGCAGGCGATAAGAACCGAAAAGCGATATCTCAGAACAAGGATGCGCTTGCAGGGTTGGGGAGTCGGTTTTCTCAGTTGAAGGAGAAAGATTTGACGCCGATGCAGTCGCAACTAGCAGTGCAGACCAAGGAGATAGCAAAACTGCAATCGCAAGTTGCAGAATCGATAGCGCTGGCTCAGCAAATGCCAGCACTAAAGAAGCAAGTTGCGAATGGACAAAGTGAGCTGGCGCTTACGCGTGAAGCGATAGAGGAGAGTGTTGACGATCTAGCGACGCGCATCTCAGAGCTCAGTGATAGGCTTGGTCGTATAGCGAAGTCTGATGCAGGCAAGCAAGCGGTCGAAAATGCTAAGGCGATTGCGTCTATTGATGCGAGTCGCAGACAGATAAATGAACGTATTGTTGGTCTTGATCGGCGTTTAAACGAGCTTAAGCTTGAGGTTTCTGCTGGCAGCGCTCCATAGAGCGCCTGAAAACGGATATTACTTCGCAAAATCGCGCGAGGCGAATTGCTATACTTCAAGGATGAACTTTATTTTACTTCAATTGCGTTTTTTGGTCTGCATAGCGGTGGTCGCCGCTGGGTGGTCTGTTTCTTTTCAGTCTGTTGCTGATACGACCGCGCCATATTCAAAACCGTTCCACAAGCAGGGGCGAGGTTGGTATCCATCGATTTATTGGTCTACCGGGCGCAACTTCGGTTCCTACTATTTGCCCAATGAGACGGGACGTCCCTTTGAGGAGCTTAAGGACACAGAATGGAATCCTGAAGAAAACGGTTTGATCTACTTTTATCGGCCTTATTCTCAGTGGGCTGATGAGGAAGTTGAGGCACCAAGTTACTACCTAAATGACGAGTTGGTTTTTAACTTGCGATCGGGAAGCTGGACCGTGGTTGAATTACCGGCGGGCAGTTATGACTTTGCGGTACGTAAAAGCTTCTTACCAATGCTGGGTTTTGAATCTTTTGATGACAAGCTCATGATGGCGTTTGACATGAACTTGCAGGCGGATATTGGGCTGGAAATTGACCCCGGAAAGATTTTCTACATTCGTCACTCTGAAGAGTCTCTACCGAAACAGTTGCACCCCGATTTAGCTCCGGACGATGAAATGGCGTCCGCCGATGTGCAGTTGGTTTCAAGAGATTTAGCGATGGAGGAAATGCCACACACTCGTTTTCTTGACCACACGTTTTGGACATCTAACGATTCGGATCAAGCTGAGGAGTTGCTCAACGGTGAGATGCAAGATTATGGCTGGTTTTCTGTCATTTGGCCTTGGTCGAACAATTTCCTTTGGGGGTTTCCGATCTGGTATTTGCCTAGTGACATGTATCGAGAGCTTAAGGGTGAGGATAATTTGACCCTCGAGCAAGAGCTGTATTTTTATCACGAAGATGTAGATGCTTATCTGGCCGAGATTGAACGAATTCGAGAGCCTCAGATGAATTGGTTGGCGCCTTGGAGAGAGCCTCGTAGAGAGCTTTCACTAAATGATGAGCTGACCCTAGAGCGTTTAGAGGCGGCTGCGCGGGCAGGGAATATTAAGCCGGCGCCCTATGATCCTGATTTTGCTGAAGGGGACGATTTTGATGAGTTTTTCTGGTTTAACCCTTTTGGGAAAGAGCTGCCTGTTGTTCAGTCGTTGCCTAAACCTGAGCGTGTTGCTCTTACTGAAAGGGAAGAGGAGCGTGAGAGGATTTTGCAACAGCTAAATTGATTGGCCACAACATCAAAGTACCTGTTTTTTCAAGAATTTCGTCTCAGTTAACAAAGCATTTCAAATTCCTAAAAAAACCCGAAATAGTGATTGACAGTAAGGGCCAAATCGTTAAAATGCGCATCTCGATTTGAGCAGGGTGGTTAGCTCAGCTGGGAGAGCATCGCCCTTACAAGGCGAGGGTCACAGGTTCGATCCCTGTACCACCCACCAAACCGCTCAAGTCGAAAACAGCTTTAAGATGCGGACCGGTAGTTCAGTTGGTTAGAATACCGGCCTGTCACGCCGGGGGTCGCGGGTTCGAGTCCCGTCCGGTCCGCCACTTAAGTTGTCACCCAGATGGGTGGTTAGCTCAGCTGGGAGAGCATCGCCCTTACAAGGCGAGGGTCACAGGTTCGATCCCTGTACCACCCACCAAATCCTTTACTAGTTTGGCTCAGCTCAAATGGTTTAGGTAGAGTTTTTAAAGATGCGGACCGGTAGTTCAGTTGGTTAGAATACCGGCCTGTCACGCCGGGGGTCGCGGGTTCGAGTCCCGTCCGGTCCGCCACTTTAAACTTCTTTCTCTGGCTTTTATTTTTCTTTCTTTAGTCGCAGTACTTACATATTTCTCGAATGCGATTTCCTCCAATTCGATCGTCCTCTATTACTATTTAGTCTGATCGTGCTTTGGTCCGTCTCTGTAGCTGCCAGGGCTCATTCCGCTCCAGCGTTTAAAGGCTCTATGAAAGGCGGATGGAGAAGAAAAACCTAGAAGAAAAGCAATCTCCGTAAAGTTATGCTTTGTGTCTCGAACATATGTTTGAGCGAGCGCATTTCGAGTGTCATCAAGTAATGTCTGAAACTTAAATCCTTCGTTGGCCAATCGTCGGCGCAGTGTCCAGCCTGCGATGCCAAGTTTTCTAGCAATGGATTCGATGTTGGGCGGTGTGCCCGTGAGATTTGCGGATATTAGATCAACGACTTGGTCCGCAGTGGTCGTTCCAGAGTTCCATTTACGTCTTTCTTGTTCGCAGATTTCCGTCATTTTAGAGAATGTGGTCGCGCAGCTGTCTGTGAGTCTTTCGTGGTGATGACCCCGTTTCAGAACTAAAGCATTTCGTTTTTGACTGAATAGTATTGGGCAGCCAAAGTGTGTTTCAAATGAATCAGCATGACTCGGCTTGGGGTATTCGATCTCGATGTGGTGGCAATGGACTTTGTCTTCGGTGTGTTGTTTACAAAAGCGCCACCAAGTGCTCAGCATGGCATCGACGACAAAAAGATTATATCTATTGTATGGGCTGATTGAGTAAAAGTGGCACACAGCTCTTCCGTCTTCTATGTAGAATCTAGATTTTCCGCGGGAATTTTGACTGCTCAGTGTTTCCATGTTGATGAGTAATCGAAGAGCCGACTCAAGATCTGGTGCGCATTGCGCTGCAAGTGCGGCCAGGCCTGTAGTGCCATTGTGCGTTTTCGAACCGAATACCAAGCCCAGATCTGGTCTCCCAGTCATGAGAATCGCCTGATGACCCAAGCGCATATACTTAGGAATGCTTATCCTTGTATCGGGAGTAGTTAGAAACTCATCGTTAAAGGAGAAGCTTTCACTGAGGTTTTGCGTTTCGAATCCCATGTCAGTCAATGTGTCGAATATGACTTTTGCAAAATTGATCGATATGTCACCGAGGGAGAGTCTTTGTATTTGTTTCATAGGCTGAAAAAGTAAAATTGTATATCAGGGTAACAAAAATGTTTATGAAAGGTATTGTTGTTCAGTGCTTTGAGGGCTACTTTAATGCCTCGTTTTTATACAGCATGTAACGATATCATCACTCGTTGCTGAACTTATTGGAGATACGTATGACTCAAGAAGCACAGTCACAAGCTTATCCGCATTTGCTTGAACCCTTAGACTTAGGATTTACCCAGTTGAAAAATAGAGTTTTGATGGGGTCGATGCACACGGGTCTTGAAGAATCTCCAAATGGTTTTGAAAAGATGGCCAAGTTCTATGCAGAGCGTGCTGAAGGTGGTGTTGGAATTATCGTTACCGGTGGTATTGCGCCAAATGTAGAAGGTGCAGTTGGTCCTGGTGCGGGAAAAATGAGCACCGAAGAAGAAGCGTATGAACATCAGATAGTGACTAAGGCGGTCCATGAGGCCGGTGGCAAAATTTGTATGCAGATACTGCATGCTGGCCGTTATGCTTATCATCCAAAATTAGTCGCCCCTTCTGCGATTCAAGCTCCGATCAATCCGTTCGTTCCCAAAGAGCTGGACGAGGATGGTATTGAAGAACAGATCGAGGCTTTTGCTAACAGCGCGGCGATGGCCAAAATTGCAGGCTATGATGGTGTTGAGGTGATGGGATCTGAGGGTTATTTCATCAACCAGTTTATTGTTTCTCATACGAACAAACGCACAGATCAGTGGGGGGGGGCATATGAAAATCGCATTCGTCTTCCTATTGAAATTGTCCGTCGAGTGCGTGAACGAGTCGGGCCAGAATTTATCATCATTTATCGACTATCGATGCTTGATTTGATTGAAGATGGGAGCACGTGGGAAGAAGTCGTTCAACTTGCAAAGGAAGTTGAGAAAGCGGGCGCAACGATTATCAATACGGGCATCGGCTGGCATGAAGCTCGTGTACCAACGATCGCTACGATGGTGCCGCGGGCGGCGTTTACTAAGGTTACTGCGAAACTCAAAGGCTCTATTGGAATACCATTAATCACGACTAATCGAATTAATACGCCGGAAGTCGCTGAAGATGTATTGGCAAATGGGCATGCAGATATGGTCTCTATGGCCCGTCCCTTCCTCGCAGATTCCGATTTTGTAAACAAGGCAGCGAATGATAAGGCGCACGAGATCAATACTTGTATCGGCTGCAATCAGGCGTGTTTGGATCATACTTTTTCAATGAAACTAACGTCGTGCTTGGTGAATCCTCGTGCATGTCATGAGACAGAGTTGAACTACATTAAAACTGCAACGCCGAAGAAAATTGCGGTGGTTGGGGCGGGTCCGGCAGGCTTGGCGGCATCAACTGTCGCGGCAGAGCGAGGACATGATGTCACGTTGTTTGATTCTGCAAGTGAAATTGGTGGTCAGTTCAATATTGCGAAACAAATTCCTGGTAAGGAAGAGTTCTATGAGACGCTTCGTTACTTCGGCGAGATGATCAAAAAACATGGCGTGAAGTTGCAGCTGAATATGCGTGTAGATGTCGATGCGCTTGAGAGCGAAGGTTTTGATGAGGTTATTCTAGCAACGGGGATTAAGCCGCGTACGCCTGCGATTCCAGGAGTGGAGAGTGAGAAAGTTATTTCGTACCTAGATGCGATTAAAGGCACCAAACCGGTCGGTAAAAAAGTAGCGGTAATCGGTGCAGGTGGTATTGGTTTTGATGTGTCAGAGTTTATTACTCATAAAGGTGAATCTCCGAGCTTGAATATTCCCGCATTTATGGCTGAGTGGGGCGTTGATCTTAATATGGAGCATCAGGGTGGTATTAAAGGTGTAGAGCCGGTGCACCCTGAAGTGGAGCGAGAGGTGTACTTGCTTCAGCGTAAGACTTCTAAAGTAGGCAAGAATCTTGGTAAGACAACAGGGTGGATTCATCGCACGTCTCTTAAGAATCGCAACGTCAAGATGATTAATGGCGTTAGTTACGAGAAGATCGATGATGAAGGACTACACGTTTTGGTGGGCACGGAACCGAAGCTTCTAGATGTTGATACCATTATTATTTGTGCCGGACAGGATCCTTTGCGTGAGCTTCAGGAAGGACTTGAGTCGAAAGGCTTAAATGTTCACTTGATTGGTGGTGCAGATGTGGCTGCTGAGCTAGATGCGAAACGAGCAATTAACCAAGGTTCAAGGCTAGCTGCTGAACTTTAATTTCTCTTCTAATCATTAAGGGCTCATTTATGAGCCCTTTTTTGTGTCTTGCGTATCGTGTCGCAATGTCTTGAATTGTGATTCAGGTCTGCGGTAAAAATGAAATTAAACCGTGTGCTTCTCAAAGCATCATCTAAACTTTCTGATAGATCAGCGAATTTGTTTTTGAGGGATATATGGGGCAGTCAACGAACGAAGCCGTGTTCTTTATGAAAGACCACGCGGTTTCTCGCCAAATGTTATTTTCAGAATTTGAGGCCTTACTCGACGGTTTGAGCTCTATTCCTGAATATGTGGATGAGGATGCTTATGCGGTTTATTCCGTCATTGGGCCATATGGCGATATTGAAGCGGCTGTATTTTTTAAGATCTATTTCGATGAAGAGAGTCACGCTGATACTTCCTGGAATCTTCCGGTCGAAAAACTAGCAGCTGTCAGTGGAAGTGGTCCTGATCTTGGTGGCGGGCCTATACGCTTGGCCTGTCGATCACAGTGTTCTATTAACTGGCACCAGGATGACCTATGGGATCCTGATATGAACCCCGGAGCAAACGATCTTTTGGCTCTGCGTCGTGCGGTGAGCGCTAACCGATTACGCTTTCGTTTTGCTGATAAGCCGGAAGGCGAGCCGGTGGGTATTCCGACGCTTGCCAAGGATGATGTGCCGGTCGTAGGCGGAGCAAAAGCTCCGAACGTTGTTGCCGATATTGACGCGGATGCGGATAAACGGATCAAGCTAGCTCGTCTACTGAAAGAACAGCGCCTCCGAATCCGTACGCTGGAAATGCACAAAGAGCGCGCGGGTCAAGAGTTGGATCGTGAGCAGCGTATAGTGATTCACGCATACAAGAATGAGATTCAAGCGCTCAAACAAAGTATCGAGAAATTCAAACTTACCAATGAGAAGTTGCAAGAGCGTTTGAGTTCTCGGAACGAGCAATATATTGACCTGCAAGATAAAGTGAGCAATCAATCACGTGTTGTAGATGAGCTGAAAGAAAGGCTTAAGCATGCTAGCTCTGCTGAACGTGAGGGTCTCGAAAAGCAAAAGCTTGAAGCAGAGATAGTGCTTCTGCGAGAACAGCTTGATCGTCGAGATCTTGATCTCGCATACCGAGATGAGAGAGAAGACCAGTTGAGAGCAGAACTTGAGGAGCTAAAAGAAACCATGAGTTCTGGTCCTAGCTCAAATGATCTGGTTGAGACGCTCAAGGAAATGGAAGTAGTGTATGTCGCTTACCACGCGGGCGTTGGTCATATCTCGATGACTTCAAACGATATTCTTCGTTATGCAGAGAATCCTATGGCGTTTGTTGCGGAAAAAGCGCGTGTAAGTGAAAAGACATATCGAGCGTGGTTAGAGCATTTTGATGATCCAATTTGTCATGAGGTGGATTCAAGTGGTGATCGTTGCCACAATCGAGTCGCTAAGTGTGAAACCCCTTCTGATTTCGAGTTAGGTATTAGTGACCGCTGCGATTTGCATCGATTGGATATCTAAACGTGCAGCAGGCTTTAGGAAAAGTTGAGCTACGAGACTTGTTTGAGGCGTTTAGCCGTCGTCCGGATGTGTCGCATTATCAACTTTCCGGTTTGATTGCGCGTTTCTTTGAAACGAGTCGTTTTCGGAACCTAGAGCTTGATGTCCTGCGGTTAGATAAAATCCATCCATTTATTTCAGGAAATAAATGGTTCAAGCTGAAACATCATCTCCTCGCTGCTTATGCCTCGGAGCACAATCATGTTTTGAGTTTCGGGGGCGCTTACTCGAACCATTTACACGCTTTAGCCTATGCCGGGCATCATTACGGTTTCAGTACAACGGGCATTATAAGAGGTGAGAAACCGTCTCGGAGTAAGCTTTCACCAACGCTCATTGAGTGCGAATCATGGGGCATGTGCCTGAGGTGGATGAATAGGCAAGACTATCGACGTTATGCAACAGCTGAGCATAAGAGTCTTGTTCAATCGAGCTATCCCGATACGTACATTATTCCAGAAGGAGGAGAGGGGCTTGCCGGTTTGCAGGGAATAAGAGAACTAATGGAGCGTTTTTTCGACGAGCTCGATGAGGGCTACGATATTATCTTAACTCCGGTAGGTTCTGGTACCACTCAGGCTGGCATTATCGCCGCTGCGCCACAGAGACAGCGCGTTATAGGGGTGTCCGCTTTAAAGGGTGCGAGCGATCTGGAGCAGAGGGTTTCGCAGTATCTTCCCCGATTTGATACGCAGGATATTGAAATCTGGCATGATTACCATCACGGCGGCTTTGCTAAAATGACGCCGCTCTTGCGACGGTTTATCTCTGAGTTCCATCAGAATTATGGGTTGTTATTGGATCCAATATACACCGGAAAGGCTTTGTACGCTCTAGCGCATAAATTTGCACATCACAAGCTTGGTGACAATGTTCGAGCTCTTATGGTTCACACTGGCGGGCTTCAAGGGTGGAGAGGCTTCTCTGATGGTATCGTTAGTGAGTCATAACGATATTTCTGCCAGTCATCGGGTACGATAAACAAGGCTGTTTCGTCATTCAGTAGGCCAGTGCCGAGTTTTCTTTGTGTTTTAAGCATCACCCCCCTGCGCTCGTTGCCAACGACCTGCTCAAGTTTGGCGAGAATCTCATCGTATCTCAAACTCGAACCCTTGCGCGTCATCAAGCTAAGCCATTGTTGTTTCTCTAGTAGCCAAAATTGCGCATTTTCTGGTTTTGTTGCGGCATAATCTCTTAGCTCGGAAAGTGTCATCCAAACGTCTTTCTGGCTGTGTTGGGTTAGCTTGTCCAGATCTTGGCATTGCTTTCTTAACTGCTGGTTCCAAGGTAGAAAAAGTCGGCCTCGCAGAATACATTGAGTTGTCACCTTGGTGATGTGTCTTCTTTCGAGTTCAGCTTTCGCATGCTCTAGATCTGAAAGGCGTAATTGCTTGTTTTTTAGATGCGCCGCTTTCAAGTCGAGTCGATCAATGTTGTTTGGGCCGAACCATAGGCAGCTTTTGTGATCGGGAGCGGGGAGCCCTAGGTAAAATTTAGCCGCGATTTCCTGATGTATTATTTTGCCTGTGATGTTGTCACAAACAATAAAATCGAATTCGCCTAGTGTTTTTCCATCACCATGGATTTGAAGGTTGTGCGCAAGAAGTTGGTAGCGCGAACTGGTTTCGATGTAGTGTCGCCATAGTTGCTCGACATAGCTGCCGAGGAAATGGCTTGGGCTTTGTTCTAAGCGGTCTGAGAGCTGATCTGAGTAGCTAGCTGAGTCCAAACCAATCTCATCGCTAATGATGTGCGTATGGCT
>NZ_LWFT01000536.1:0-9949 GCF_001635105.1 Oleiphilus sp. HI0079 | reverse complement strand
CTGGATATCAATCTCGTAGTCACCAACTGCACGGATCGGACCTTCAGGAAGGCGAACCTCAGATTTGCTAACTTCGGTGCCAGCAGCGGTTACCGCATCTGCTACATCGCGAACACCAATTGAACCAAACAGCTTACCTTCATCGCCAGCTTTTGACGTGATAGTAACTGATTTCTCGTTCAACTCAGCTGCACGAGCTTCTGCTGCTGCCAATTTCTCAGCAGCTGCTTTTTCAAGCTCTGCACGGCGCGCTTCGAACTGCGCAACATTCTCTGCGTTTGCAGGAACGGCTTTGCCAAATGGAACCAAGAAGTTACGACCAAAGCCAGATTTAACTGTTACTTTGTCGCCAAGACCGCCTAGCTTACCAACTTTTTCGAGTAGAATGACTTCCATCTCGCTATCCTCAACTATTAAATCGAATTGTCTCTTTGTGCGAACAAGGATGTTTCTTCACAGCCATCTTCTTCAACACAAGCGCTTCGTTATGCGTCTGGTGAAGACTGAACCCTACTTCTTATATCTACTGCGCTATCCAATAAAGCCATGAGCGCAATGATTGCTAAGAAGGTCGGGAACAGAACGACGACTAATGCGTAGAAGCCGATCATCCATTGTCCGCCTAAATTTTTCTTGCCGATCAAACCGTGCACTAACGCGAACCCGCAAATCAGAATTGGTACTAAACCACTGAAAACCAGTAGATAGCCATCCAATCCAATAGCAGGCCCAATCAACATAACAATAACTATTGCTGTCATGTCCATTGAACTCATACGAAGCTGGTGAAATTCTTCCCGCCAGCCCCCCGGCTTAAACAATGCTGCCTGCCAAGACCGCGCGAGAAACAAACTCCCCACGCTCATGGCAAAAAATGATGCTGNAAAGCTCGCAATTAGTAAGGCATGGAATGAAGCCCTAAGCTCATCATCTACCTGTAGCTGCGCATCTTCGGCCAACTGTTTGAGAAGTTCATCCGTCACAGTGAGCAACATTTCTATCGCTTCGGGCATCAAAACTGGTGTCATAACACCAATCAAAATACTGAATCCAAAGCCAAACAACAGTGTTCTGCGCATGGAAACGCTGATTCTCAAAACCTCTGCCAAAGCAAACGTTGATATCAACACTACCAATGCGGTTGGATCGTGCAATCCGAGCCACCAACCCAAAGCAGGTATCGCGGCCCATACGAATACATTGAGTCCCTTCGCCGTACCATGACGTAACGTTACTAACGCAACCGTCGCAGCACCGAGCCAGAACATCATTGGAACTAAACAAGCTACAAAGGCAACCCCTGCAGCGTTGCGCGGCCCCTTCATGGCAAACCGGGCTAATTCACGCATCAAAGCGCTTCCTCAAGTATTCAAGTAAATTTTCAACCGTCCCCAATTAACTCGAGACGGAGCCACCATTACTCGTGGTGGTTATCGGTGTACGGCAACAATGCAACGTAACGAGCACGCTTGATTGCTGTCGCCAACTGACGCTGGTATTTCGCTTTTGTGCCGGTAATACGGCTAGGAACGATCTTTCCAGTTTCAGTGACATAACCTTTTAAAGTATCTAGATCTTTGTAATCGATCTCTTTAACGCCTTCTGCAGTGAAACGGCAGAACTTACGGCGACGTAAAAAACGAGACATAGTCTTCTCCTAATTCCGAATTACTCTTCTGTTGATTCAGCGCTGTCGCCAGCTGCTTCTTCTGTGCCAGTTTCTGCTTCAGCTTTTGGCGCTTCTTGACGAGGCGCTTCTTGACGAGGCGGACGACGGTCATCACGGTTTTGAGATGCTTTAATTGCAGACTCTTCGGTAACCGCTTCTTTACGACGAATGACCAAGTCGCGAATAATCGCATCATTGAATCGGAAGTTATGAGAAAGCTCTTCAAGCACTTCGTTGCTACATTCGATGTTCATCAAGATGTAGTGTGCTTTGTGAATTTTGTTGATCGGGTAAGCCAAGTGACGACGACCCCAATCTTCCAGACGGTGAATCTGACCACCACCGGTAGTGATTAGGTTGCTGTATCGCTCAACCATACCTGGCACCTGTTCGCTTTGATCAGGATGTACCAAGAATACGATCTCGTAGTGACGCATAAATGCTCCCTTTGGATATATAGCCTTAAATCAAAAATTTGTTTTAAAGCAAGGAGTTACAATTTAAACGGGTAAACATGCAAAAAGCAATGATGCCCACCCGCAGTTTTTCGAGCCGCGCATTCTAATAGCTCACCCCGCAAATAGCAAGGCGTTCGATACGATTCGCCACGTATTACGCCCAAAAAATCGTAACCGCCTTTAGCGTCCCCATCGACTCAAACTACACATTCCCGAACTTTTTGCTATCATCGCTGCTTTAAAAATGCGGAGACGACTATGAGCTTCTCGCTCAATGGAAAAAGCTTTACCAAACTGCTCGACTTCAACGCAGACGAAATTGGCGGCCTGCTAAGTCTCGCCAAGCAATTAAAAACCCAAAAGCGCACTAAGACCGAGCAGAAACACCTCCTTGGCAAAAACGTCGCACTCATTTTCGAAAAAGCATCGACGCGCACACGCTGTGCGTTTGAAGTTGCTGCATTCGATCAAGGCGCCTGCGTAACCTACATTGGCGGCGGTTCTCAGATGGGAGAGAAAGAGTCTGTAAAGGACACAGCTCGCGTCTTAGGCCGAATGTATGATGGCATTGAATTTCGTGGTTATCGCCAAAGCGATGTTGAGGCATTGGCAAGGTATTCTGGCGTACCTGTGTGGAACGGCTTGACCGATGAGTTTCATCCAACCCAGATCTTGGCTGACTTCTTAACCATGATTGAGCACTGCGA
Source organism: Oleiphilus sp. HI0079 (assembly GCF_001635105.1). Taxonomy (NCBI): domain Bacteria; kingdom Pseudomonadati; phylum Pseudomonadota; class Gammaproteobacteria; order Oceanospirillales; family Oleiphilaceae; genus Oleiphilus; species Oleiphilus sp. HI0079. The sequence goes on along the minus strand of NZ_LWFT01000536.1, from coordinate 7,115 downwards.
GGGCAAGGAGCTGTCCAAAGTCAAATTTGCCTATCTTGGCGATGCGCGAAACAACATGGGTAACTCCTTGATGGTAGGCGCTGCGATCATGGGCATGGACATTAGACTTGTTGCTCCTAAAGGTTTCCACCCGGAACAAAGCCTAGTGAACCGATGTCTTGAAATTGCAGCCAAAAGCGGCGCAACAATCTCACTAACAAACGATGTGGCTGACGGCGTGGCGGATGTTGATTTCGTTTATACCGACGTCTGGGTTTCAATGGGTGAACCAAAAGAAGCTTGGGATGAACGCGTTGCGCTAATGAAACCGTATCAAATAAATTCAGCACTCATGGCTCAAACAAACAACAAGAACACAAAATTCATGCACTGCCTCCCCGCATTCCACAACAATGAAACGCGCGTCGGTAAAGAAATTGAAGAGACTTATGGCCTGAACGGGCTAGAGGTCACTGAAGACGTGTTCGAGTCAGACGCCAGCATTGTGTTTGATCAAGCAGAGAACAGGATGCACACTATCAAAGCGGTGATGGTGGCGACATTAGGTAATCCTTAATTCAGCGCTCTTCGATATGCGAATCGGCAACGGTAAAAATGCTTCGGCCGTTTCGCATATCAATAACGTCCAAGATCTTTGCGCCAACATCACTCGAACCCCCATAACGCACCTTTAAAAAAGGTCGCTGCCAAGGCGGAATTCGCAAACGCTTCTGCCACTGCTTTTTAGTGAAACCTCGAATCTTTTCACGTTTACCGAGCTCACCCCAACTCTCAGCAACGTCAGAGTCTTCAGACTGGCTCTCACCAGTAAAATCTGACTCCACAACAAATATCGCATCCGCATAGCGACGCAAGCTTAAGCCAGCCCAGTCGATGCGAGGCTGCGCATCCTCCTTAGCCGGAATTAACTCATTCCAAACGCGCTCAAACGAAGCAGCCGTCGGCTGGGCAAGCGCTAAATCACGTAACCACCAGCGAAGCAAATCTCGTTGAGACTCTGCCTCTAGCAACCTCAAGACTTTGAGAGAAAGCCCTACCTCGCCGTTAAAAACAGCAACACACATTTTTGGGTAAAGCGCCTTAAAAAGACGGCTCGACAACGCATTCAACCTACGATGACCATGCACCAACTCAGCCAAAATAACGAACAGTTGTGGCTCTTGTTTCTGCAATTTAGGCAGGACTTGATGCCGAATACGATTACGGGCAATGCACAATGCCTTATTGGAGTCATCCTCAACCCACTTTAGGTTATGCTCTACCGCGTAGCGCTCAAGATCTGCTCGCCGAACATTAAGAAAGGGGCGAAATAAAACGCCAGATTGAAGCTCTCTGGATTCAGGAATACCGGCCAGCAAACTTCCATCACCACGCCGCATAAGCCGCATTAATATCGTTTCGAATTGATCATCCTCGTGATGCGCCATCAACAGCACATCTCTGCAAGACAAGTACTGGTTAAATGCCGCGTAACGAGCCTCTCGCGCAGCACGCTCGAAGCTCCCGCCCGAGCCCCTAATCGAAACACGTTCAACAATAAGCGGTATGTCTAGGCGCTCACATTCAGCCCGACAGTGCTCTGACCAACGATCGGCATGCGCACTAATGCCGTGATGAACATGGATCGCCTTTAGTTGAATCCGCCGTTTTGAGGACTGAGTTTTTGCGGCGCGCTTCGCCAAATGAAGTAAGACAGTGGAGTCTAGCCCACCACTATAAGCAACATAAAATGTGGAAGAATCAGGATAAGAAGCGAACGCTCTTTCCAGTTTAGCCTTTATCATACGCAGTTAAGCGCTGATAACGCTCTTCGATCAACTCTTCGACCGGAGTGTCGCGCAGAGCGCGAATATCAACAAGCAGACGCTCTTTGAGCGACTCGGCCATAGCTTGCACATCTCGATGCGCACCACCCAGAGGCTCTTCAATAATCTGATCAATCAAACCCAGCTCTTTCAACCGAGGGGCCGTCACACCCATCGCGGTTGCAGCATCAGCCGCATACTCGGCACTTTTCCAGAGGATAGACGCGCAGCCCTCGGGAGAGATGACAGAATACGTTGCATACTCCAGCATGTTCAATCGATCACACACTCCGATCGCCAATGCGCCACCAGAGCCTCCCTCACCGATCACCGTTGAGATAATCGGGGTTTTCAAACGCGACATCACGGCAATATTGCGCGCAATCGCCTCGCTCTGACCACGTTCCTCAGCACCAATACCGGGAAACGCTCCAGGCGTATCGATTAAGGTCACAATGGGCAGATTAAAACGCTCAGCCATTTCCATTAACCGTTTTGCCTTACGGTAGCCCTCTGGCATCGGCATGCCAAAATTACGTTTTACTTTTTCTTTAACATCCCGACCTTTTTGCTGGCCGATCACCATTACGGAATAGGAGCCAAGCCTTGCCAACCCTCCGACAATGGACGGATCGTCTGCAAATGTTCTATCGCCATGCAACTCTTCAAATTCGTCAAAGATCTGGTCGATATAGTCCAAGGTGTAAGGTCGCTTAGGATGGCGCGCAATACGGGTAATATCCCAAGGCGTTAGATTTGAGAAGATCGACTTAGTTTGCGCGATGCATTCACGTTCCAGACGCTCTATTGCGTCAGTCAAATTCATATCTTGGCTATTACCGACCATACGTAACTCGGAGATTTTCTCTTCGAGGTCGACAATCGGCTGTTCAAAGTCAAGGTACTGTAAATTCATATAAACCCAAGTCGAAAACGGTGTATGCCTAATACGGCCTTCCATACAGCTGAATGGAACGCAGAACGCTCCAAAGACAAAGTGCATTAGGCACAAGTATAGCCGTAATTTAAAGCCCTAATTGTACTCAAGAATGACTTTTTCTTTACCTAAAATATGCGCAAGCTCAAAGAGCGCCTCATCATCCGGCCTAAGTCGCCATGCTTCACCTAATGCAATCGTCGTCTCGGCATCGTTACGACAGTAGCGAAGAGTTACCGGGCAGCCGCCACCCTGATAAGGCGCCAGCACACTTTTAAGCTCTTTGAGGAAACCATTCTTGAACTGATCTGCATGCACATTCAAGACAAGTTGAGATGCATATTGCTGCCGGGCATCGACCAGAGACATCACCTTATCAACACGTAGCTTTAAATTGCCCGAGAAGTCGTCATGACTCACTCCACCCTCAATAACAACGACGGTGTCTTTATTGAGTTGATCTTTAAACTCATCATAAGCGTCAGAAAAAAGCGTCGCTTCAATGCGCGCAGAACGATCATCCAAGGTCACGAAGCACATGTTTTGGCCGCGCTTATTTTTCATTAATCGCAAATCAACAATTAAGCCCGCTATCGCAATCTTATTGCGACTAGGCTTCAAATCAATAATCGCATTGCGCGCAAAGCGACGCACCTCAGACTCATACTCATCAAAGGGATGCCCAGTGAGATACAAACCAAGAGTGTCTTTCTCATGTGCGAGGCGCTGCTTTTCAGACCACTCCCTAATTCCTTCCGAGCGCTGGTAAACATCATCAACACTCTCGTCCGGCACAACAGCGCCAAACAAATCACTCATACCAGCATTTTGATTGCGAGAGTTCTGATCAGCACGTTTGATCGCTTCCTCTATCGTCGCCATCAAGCGCGCTCGATTCGGGCCAATTTCATCCAGTGCGCCGGAAAAAATCAGAGCTTCAAGCGCTCGCTTGTTCACCTTGCGCAAATCAACACGGTCGCAAAAATCAAACAGGTTTTTGAACGCGCCACCTTCAGCACGCGCCGCTAGAATACTTTCGACTGGCCCCTCGCCCAAGCCCTTAACCGCACCCAAGCCGTATACAATTTGACCCTGTTCGTCCACAGTGAATGTATAGTCACTGACATTTACATTTGGCAGAACGATAGCAAGCTTCATCTTGCGACACTCTTCAATGAGCGTGACCACCTTATCGGTGTTTTGCATATCCGCGGTCAGCACCGCCGCCATAAATTCCGCAGGAAAGTGTGTTTTCAACCAAAGCGTTTGATAGGAAACAAGTGCATAAGCAGCAGAGTGCGATTTGTTAAAACCATAGCCAGCAAATTTCTCTACCAGATCAAAGATTTTGAGCGCCAAGTCGCCATCAATACCCTGATCAATCGCCCCGGACTCAAACAAGCCTCGCTGCTTGGCCATCTCCTCAGGCTTTTTCTTACCCATTGCCCGACGCAATACATCCGCGCCGCCAAGCGTATAACCGGCAAGAACCTGCGCGATCTGCATTACCTGTTCCTGATAAACGATAACCCCGTAGGTTGGTTCAAGAATAGGCTTCAGGCTCTCATGCTGAAAATCCGGATGCGGATAAGCCACCGGTGCACGGCCGTGCTTACGGTTGATAAAGTCGTCAACCATACCTGACTCGAGAGGCCCCGGACGAAACAGCGCAACTAGCGCGATCATATCTTCTAGGTTATCAGGCTGAAGCCGACGAATCAGATCCTTCATACCGCGTGATTCCAGCTGGAAGACGGCCGTCGTCTCAGCGGTTTTTAGCAGTCGAAACGACTCTGGATCATCAAGCGGAATACGCTCAATGTTTATCGCCTCTTTACCCTCTTGTTCACGCCTTGGATTGATCATCTTCAACGCCCAATCGACGATCGTTAGGGTACGAAGGCCAAGGAAGTCAAACTTAACCAGACCGGCATCTTCAACATCGTTTTTATCAAACTGCGTAACGAGGCCACCGCCTTCCTCATCACAGTAAAGTGCTGAAAAATCGGTAAGTTTGGTTGGCGCGATCACAACACCACCAGCGTGTTTACCAACGTTTCGAGTAATACCCTCGAGCGACAGCGCCATGTCCCAAATATCCTGCGCTTCTTCGTCGTACTCGAGAAATTCCTTCAAAGCCGGCTCAACTTCAATCGCCTTGCCGAGCGTCATGCCTACTTCAAATGGAATGAGTTTTGAAAGCTTATCAGCCAAACCGTATGACTTGCCCTGAACTCGCGCTACATCGCGCACCACGGCCTTCGCAGCCATGGTTCCAAAGGTAATAATCTGAGATACCGCTTCGCGCCCGTAATGATCCGCAACATATCCAATGACGCGATCACGCCCATCCATACAGAAATCGACATCGAAGTCAGGCATGGAAACCCGCTCGGGATTCAAAAATCGCTCGAATAGCAAATCATATTCAAGCGGATCCAGATCAGTAATTTTCAGTGCATAAGCCACTAACGAGCCGGCACCGGAGCCTCGTCCAGGTCCAACTGGAATGTCGTGATTCTTAGCCCACTGAATAAAGTCCATAACGATGAGGAAGTATCCAGGAAATCCCATCTGCAAAATAATATCGAGCTCAAACTTAAGGCGGTCGTAATACTCTTGTCGTGCTTCTGCCGTGTCGCACCCTTCTAGAATGGTCTCTAAGCGCTCATCCAAACCATCACGGCATAACTTGCGGAAGAAATCATCCATGGTCATGCCTTCCGGCACAGGGTATTGGGGTAAGAAATATTCACCTAGACGCATCTCAACGTTGCAACGCTTCGCGATTTCGACGGTATTTTGAACGGCTTCAGGAATATCACTAAACAGCGCAAGCATTTCTTCCGTGCTTTTCAGGTATTGCTCTTCGCTGTACCGGCGCTTACGTCTAGGATCATCAAGCGTTTCACCATCGGCAATGCACACTCTTGCTTCGTGTGCGTCATAATCTTCTCTATCAATAAACTGCACATCATTCGTGGCTACAACAGGACACCGAATATCTTGTGCAAGACGAACAGACTGGTGAAGGCACTCCTCTTCGTTTTCACGCTTGGTTCGATGAAGCTCAAGATAGTAACTGTTTGGAAAAATGCGCTGCCAATGCTCTGCCCTCTGCTTTGCCAGCTCATACTTGCCCGAAACCAGTGCCACGCCGACATCTCCGCTACGGCCGCCTGACAATGCGATCAAACCTTCTGCAGCATTCTCAAGCCATGCACGTTTGATGAGCGCCCGTCCCTGCTTCTGACCTTGCGTAAAGCCCAGAGAAATGAGCTCTGTGAGGTTTTGATAACCCTTTTGGTTTTTCGCTAGCAGGGTCATCACATACGGACTTGCTTCATCCTCTTCGTTTTCAAGATAAATATCTGCGCCTAGAATCGGCTTTGCTCCGGCGCCTCGAACGGCTTTGAAGAATTTTACGTACGCACAGAGATTCGATTGATCTGTAATCGCAATAGCAGGAATGGCATTTTCCGACACCTTTCCAGCGAGCGCTTTTATTCGCACAAGCCCATTTACTAGCGAAAACTCAGTATGCACGCGCAAGTGGATAAATTGTGACGGAGCACCAGAAGACATGGAGCGGATTTCACCTACAAATATTAGAAGTGGGGGGTATCGCTATGAAGCTCTGCAATGCTAACACGGAGCATGGGGTCTATAAATCCTAGAATGAAAATTAAAAGTGCGGCAACGAGTGCATTCCAGATGCTTGGTCTGCTCGCCTTCTAATTACGCGTTTTAGAAGTGACTTTCGCGATAGGATCATATCGCTCAAACATGTTTCCGTACTGCTCTAGCAAAGCGTTATAGGTACCGTCTTTTTTGATGCGATCCAGTCCTTTATCAAACACATCCCTGTCCTCTTCAGAGAGAAACAGATAACGATATTCACTAACATCAAACAACTCATGGAACTGGACTTGCTGAAGAAAACGGGGGTCACCTGGGTACTCTCGCTCCACCGCCTGTCGCCAAAAATAGCCAAAAATACTTCGTTCCATCACGATCAAATCCACTTCGCGAACAAACAACAGATTTAACTGCAAATGCTGGCGACCAATTTCTTCATACAAAGGATTGTCTTTCACAAGGCTAGAGAAATCGTTGCCCAACAAGAGGCTCGCCTTTTGAAAGGCAACAATCGATTTATCATGCAAGAACGACCATGGCAGGTTTCCAGGAAAACCCTTTTTCTTCAGACTGATTGCAACGTTGTGAAAGTTAACGACCGGTTCGGAGAGGAAGCCGATATCTACAATCGGCGCACCGGGACTCATAATCGCGTCTACTTTCCCTCGCTCAAAAAGCTCATAGGCTCGAGCATAGGGGGCATAAACCGTTTTGACATTATAACCGCTGCCTTC
>NZ_LWFT01000535.1:0-3892 GCF_001635105.1 Oleiphilus sp. HI0079 | reverse complement strand
TGTAAATTCAACGTAGTAGCGGTCATAGAGTAATACTAGTTTTACATTATCCAGCGATAGCGCCCGTTTGATGATTTCCTTTGAACTGATCCTATTCTCTACCATCAGCAAGAACACGAACGTATAGAGACTCTCTGAGTAGTTCTTGGTGGATGCTTTGGTAATATCTTCTCGGTTATTTTCTAACGCGTCCATTAAGTGGACATGCAGTCGTTTGTATCTGTTTATATCGCTCGGCGTGTATTCTGAAAAGCAGGAGGGCTCTAACGGATAACTATCGATGCGTTGCGTCAATCTAAGGTGATGAGAGGCCTTTGACCCTTCGTCTTTGCATCGATTTATCAGATATTGGAATCGAATACCTGCGTGGTGATGGGGCTGCCCTTTGGAGCCTTGAAGTAAAGCGCTTTGCAAAGCTTTAAAGTCCTGTTGATCTAGATCTCCAATCGTTGATGCACTTTGGTTTTCTAGAAAGCAATCGATGAGTGCTTTTGCACTTAAATTAGCTGCTTTAATCGTTTTCTGACGAGTTTGCTTGCGTCGAGCTATTCCAAATTTTTCGGTTGGAAGTTTTTGGCTTAGTGGGTTATTCGAATGTGCCTCATCAATCGTTCCGACCTTGGATTTAATAGCTTTAAAACCAAGCGCTGAGAAAATGTTATTTGAGATCACTCTTAAGTTGGTGAAGTCTGCTGCAACACAACGAGAAGATGTTGGGCTGTATGACGAAATACCCAGATCAGCATGGCCTGTAATGCCTTCAATAACTTCTTCGTCGCAACCTGCTTTTAAATGCGTCTTGAAAAAACGATGACGAAAGAAGTTCTTAGGCATATCCCAACTAAGAGGACTTTCTGTTGAGAAATGTTTTGTTTCTATTGTGCTGACGCTTAAATCTTCATTCAGCAAAAAGAAGAGGCCGAATGGTTTGCTTTGGTCAGGCGTCACTAGCGAAATGATCGCATCACTTAAGCCCGAGTTTATCTCTCTCAATGTGTCGGCGAGCTCGGATAAATGAGATAGATAGTGTCGGGTAATTTTTTGCGCCTGAGTTGGCAGTGGCGCTATTCGGCCGTCGCGGCGGTGACCATCGGATTTGTCATTAATAAAAATGAGGCCTTCTTCAAGATTAAAGTGTTCTATGCGCTCAAACGGATCTCTTACCGGTCGAGCGCCTGTTGCTGCACAGATGGCGATCATGCAATACAGGCAATAGTCATTGTGATACTCGAAGAGCTTGTCGTATTTTTGCCCTAATTTCTTCGTCGCATTTCGGATCCTTTCTGCAACGATTTCGTCATCGATATTCTGCGCGCTTCCGCAGAGCAGTTGGTCATCGTCTATGTCGGTGATTGTGTAACCTAAATCAAGAGATCGGACTTCTTTAGCTGACCATGAGTTATAGGAGGTGAGTGATGGAAGTTGTTGATATGGGTGATAGGTTAAAATGCGACTTAGCGTGTTGGATTTTGTTTGCTGATAAATTTGTTGCTCAGCACCATACTGCAGCATGGACGGCTGTAAGCGAGAGAGTCCTTCTATTGTCGATATGTTTTTATTAAACCAGTTGTCGAGTGACTGTTTTGACTGACTTTGCCACAGCTCGCCAATTCGCTTCCCTCCGTTGTTTCTGGATAACTCGAACAAGGTGCTTCTGAACCGTAAGGGTAGTTCGATAGAGAAGGTGTCTTCGACTTGTTCTAACGGTAGATCGGTTTTCTCTGAAAGTGCTGTTTTTAAATACTCATTGGCTGGTCGCAAGCGTTTGAACTTCTGATCGGTTGGAGAAAGAGCCCACTCTTTTGTTAAGTCGTCAGAGATTAGCATGTCCTCAACGCGCGAAGGTGTCCGTCCAAGTTTCAAACCAATGTAGATTAATGTCGTGCCGAGGGAGGCTATAGGGTCACTCGCAAGCGGGGTGTCTAGAGTTGACTCGAGTAATTTGATTTCATTTGGGCTAGGTTTGAAATGCGACCATGGTAGATAGCACGCCTGCTCTGAACTCGTATACAAAATCGTTTTGGAGGATAGCGCCTGGTATTCAGGTAAGAGCTCTTCAGCAGGGTTAGTGGTTTGCTCTAGCGAATCGCTTGAGCCCTCAATAATCTCGGAGTTATCCCAGGGATCTAATGATTTCCATGTGGCGTTGTTAGGAGAGCGCTCATGCTTTAATTCCGCTACCGCTTGTGTTGTTGCTTGGATAAAGCTTCGAAGATAAAGGTTTCGGAAGAATTTGGATTTATCCTCTCTGCCTGTGATGCCGCTTGCGTTAAACGTGTGGACAAAGGTTTGGGTGATTTGCGATGAAAAGGTATCGAAATCTGGCGTCCATTCATCAATCTTCTCGATTAAAGCCTTTAGAGCTTTATCGCAAAGCTCCATTCGTCGCGCTTTGGTTTTGTTGTTGTCGAATGCGAAGAAACGGCTCAGCTCAATCGTATTTTGCTCGAAAACTAGGTTTTGATTTTGGTCGCTGGCGTCAATTGCTTTAACGATCAACCATAGCTTTAGGTGGTAAATTTTTCGACGTAAATCTGTCAGGCTTGCATCTGCGTTACTGTGCAACAGTATAAGCAGGTGATATCTAGAACGCTGTTTTTCTATTGTCTCTTTTAAGCCTGCAGGGAAGGTGAAAAGGTTTGTTTCTAAGAGTTCTTCCGCGTAACTAGAAAAACGATGAAGTTGATACGCGTAGGGTGAATCACCCCATCTAGACAAAAGATCCAGACATTCTTTCTGTTTGAAATAATCTAGAACGACTTGAAAAGCGTTAGGCTCCAAACTCGATAACTGAAAAATTTCGAACAGGGTTGTGGTAACCAGTTCAAGATCATGTTTTTGAGTCCAGTCGGTGATGGCCTTATTATATGTTTCAAAGTTTTGTTGGGTGTAATAGGCCATTTTTTAATGCCAAAGTTCGGTCAATTCTATTGTTTTATTGCTTCGCCAAACTCGTATAGTTTTTTTAGTTCCAGTATATCTAGGCTTTCGTAGAATTTTCGTCTGAACTTAATATGAGGATTTCCAGTTGGTGCAGGGTGATATTCGATAATGTTGACTTCATCTGCGGCCAGTCGATTCAGTTGTTTATTCTTTAATTCAGTATAATTCTCATTGCTTATGGCAAGAACAAGTACTCCAATACCATAGTGCTCTGCGTATAGTTTCATCCCACTGGCATCTAACTTGTTTATCAGTGTCTCTGGGTGGATAAAACAGAAATAGGCTTTGTTTGCGAACCTTGTGTGAGAAATAGCTTCAAAGATCCAATGCTCCCAAGACTCATCCGTTAGTTTTGCCTCAACCGTAGTGATCTCTATTTCCGGCTTGCTATAAATTTCTTCGATATTTATACCAATGACGTCAGGATTTCCCCATTTGCCATTGTTCTTACGGCTAGAGATGTCAGCGACACGGTCATGACCCTTCTCGATAAGCCATTGTTTTATAAACGGGTAAATGTTCTCTTCCCTGAATAAACTTTCCTCTTCTGGTAGATCATCTAGGATCGTATTTTCCGAATCTTCGATTTCGCTTGCGAGACTCTCAAGATAGTAGCCTTTCCGACCTATGATGTTTATTTCCGTATCTTGGCGCTTTGAAATCATGGATAGGTACACGCGAAATGTTTCCGGTGTGATCACCGGAAGTTTATTTGGGTGTTTTTTACTGATTTCTTGATATTTTTCGTAGATTTCTTGAGCGGGTGCGCCGTTGTCGGGAGAGAGTCTTTTTTCGCGTCTGAGTATGAACTCTGCTATTAGCTTGACTTCATCCTCGCGGCGACTTGTCAGGTTTATGTTCTGTATAAGATCGTCAATATTTTTTTTCATATGAGTATGCTCTTCTTATTGTTCGGGTAATCCGTCTACGTCTCGTTCTGCCTCTCCAT
>NZ_LWFT01000534.1:0-10196 GCF_001635105.1 Oleiphilus sp. HI0079 | reverse complement strand
ACGCGCCATTCATTTTCATGGCCTTGCTCGCCAGAGACATGATCCTTCCAGGTTTGGTCTGCAACGATGTCGAGGTTCGGGTAATAGTGAGCGTTTAAACCGTCGGAGTTCGCTGCAGAAGCTTGCGCACTTAGGCGGCTGGCAATGAGGTTTTGGTTATTCGCTAGTGCGAGTGTTGTGGCGCGTTCATTGCTTTCTGGCAAGTAGGTGCTGTCTATTTGAGGACGCACTAGATTTGAGGGGCGCGTTCCGGTCAACTGAATGTAGCTGGTCTCCGCGTCGCGCAAATTATTGCGCGCAGCCAGCAAATTGGCTTTAACGCGTGATAGGCGACCTTTCATTTGTGTTAGATCGGCCTTGTCGGCAACACCTTGTTTCTTGCGCGCCTCTACCAAGTCGTATGTATTCTCGTGCAATTTTAGGTTTTCAACCGAAAGGCGAACGACATCTTGTGCATTTAGAACATTGGTATAGGCGCGGGCGATTTGTAATGAAAGCTGCTCCGCTTGAGCGAGACTTTGATAATAGTTAGCCTGCATTGCAAAGTCGGCACGGTCATATTCGTTGGTGTTCGCAAAGCCTCGAAACACAGGAATTGTTAATTGCAGCTTGGCTTGAGCGCGCGTTTCATTGGTATCTGATGTCGAGCCGACACGATCAATGTCTTCTTTTCCGGTATCTGCTGTTAGATCTAAGCTCGGTAGGAAATTACCTTGCGCGGAATCGAGCTCGGCGCGCGAAGCATAATAATTCTGCACCGAGATCGCCATGTCGGGGTTGGTTTGAATCGCATCAAATACAACCTGCTCTAGGTTGTCTGCGAAGGGAACCTGATAGGCTAGAAGCCCTGCAAGCATGACACTTAGCTGTCTTGTCCGCTTCATTCGTTTGTTTCTCCTTGAAACTCATCTTTTCTTTCTGTTCTGTTTCGCTCTAAAGCGCGATTAACTGACGTAAAGTCGCGTTCAATGTGTTTGCTTTCGTTGGCTTATTATCTCTGCAGTACGCGCAGCAATGGCTTCATAATGTATTCAAGTACTGTTCTCTCTGCAACGCTGATATCGACCGTTGCTTGCATGCCAGGGATGACGTTTAAGCGATTCTCCCCTTCGCCAAAGTACGATTTATCGACATGTACTTTGACAATATAGTAACTGTTGCCGCGTTGATCGGTAATGGAGTCGGCGGAGATGGTCTCAACTTTGCCATCCAAACCACCATAGACCGCAAAGTCAAAAGCGGAGATTTTCACTTTGGCATATTGATCTCTGCGTACAAACCCGATGTCTTTGGGTTTTACTTTGACCTCAACCAGTAACTCGTCTCCAATTGGTACGATATCGATTAATTCAACACCTGGCCGTGCAACACCACCGATCGTATTCACATAGAGTTTTTGAATGACGCCATCGACTGGTGAGCGCAGCTCGGTACGGTCAACGCTCGCCTCGGTGACGGTTTGCTTGCCTCGTGAAATATCTAAACGTGTGCGGACTTCTGACAACTGTTGCTGTGCTTTGGATTTAAACGCAGCGATGACGCTTTGTTCTTCTCCTTTCAGGCGTTCGACTTCTGATTCAAGGGAGGGTATCTGGTTTTTGGTTTGATTCACCTCAGTTTGTGCACGGCTTAATTGTTGTTTGATGTCGAGCACAACCGATTCCGATACTGCCCCCATTTTAAGCAGAGGCTCGTTCATTTTGAGCTGCTGTTGGATCAACTTGACTTGAGTTTCTTGATCTTCTTGCTGCTGTTTAGCGGACACAAGCTCTTGCCGCGCTTTACTCGCTTTTAGATGAATGTCGTCAATTTGTTTGTGCAGCTCGTCTTGACGTACTTTATAAAGTTGTACTTGTGTCTCTACAAAGCGCTTATTCTGATTTGCCATCTCTGGGTCAAAGTCGGGGGACATTCCCGCCACTTCCGCGGCAAGTCGCACTTCTTCGGCAATGAGTGACGAGGTTTCCGCGACCGATTGTGCCAGTGCACCGCCCGCTGAGGTGGCGTCTAACTCCATAAGTAGATCACCCGCTTTAACGGTTTGTCCCTCGCGGATATAGATGTCTTTGACTATACCACCGTCCAGATTCTGAATGACTTGCGTGTGGCTGATAGGGATCGCTTTGCCTTGTCCACGGACGATCTCATCAATACTTGAGAAATACGCCCAAGCGGCAAGCACACCAACCATACCGAGTAGTGCCCAAAGGATCACTTGCGCGACTTTCGGGGTTCGCATTAGCTCACCTTGCGACGCATCCGTTACAAAGTTGAGATCTTGCTGATTCAGCTTCTTCAGCTGATTTTTGGAGAGGCTCATGCTACGCCTCCATCATTATCTGAGTGGGCGGCTGGCTTTCCAGCAAGACGATCGAGGATATCTTGTTTCGGGCCATGCATGAGTATTTCGCCATCGTCCATGACTGCGATTGAATCGAGCAAACTTAGAATGGCCAAGCGTTGAGTGAACACAATAATCGTTTTATCCGGAGCAAGCTTGCTTAAACGCGCGATAAGTCGGCGCTCTGAATCTTGATCTAAGGCACTTGTGGGCTCATCAAAAATGAGAATTTTTGGATCTCGCAGCAGTGCTCGCGCAAGTGCAATACATTGACGTTGGCCACCAGACAACATGCGTCCGTTCTCGCCAGTCTGACGGTTCAAGCCCTCAGGGTGGGTTGCCGTAAATTCTAGTACACCCGACATTTCTGCGGCTTTCAAAATTTGCTCGTCGGTCGCGTAGGGGGTTCCCGAGGCGATATTGTCGCGAATCGAACCCGAGAAAAGTGTTGGTTGTTGCTCTACGCAGCCAATCATCGCCCGCAAGTCGCTCGGATCGAGTTGTCGAATGTCGAGCCCATCGAGTTTGATGACACCTTCTGTTGGCGTGTAAAGCCCCATTAATAAGCGCAGCAGTGTGGTCTTTCCGCAACCAATACGTCCGATCACCGCAAGGCGACTTCCGGCGGGGATATTCAGATTGACGTTCTTTATGACCGACACGGTCTGCTCGGGAAAAGCCATGCCGACGCCTTCCAACTCAAAGTGTCCTTCAGTTTTGTCGCGTTGCAGATATTGCTTGTCTGGGTCGCGCTCAATAGGCATCTCCATGATTCGGGCAATACCTTCGTAGGCTTCTTTGGTTTGACCATACCGAGCAATTAAACCTGCAACCTGAGCCATTGGCGCGATGACTCGCCCTGTCAGCATACTGGCGGCAATCAAGCCACCCATGCTCAGCTCGTGGTTAGATATCTCGTAAACGCCCACAATGAGCAGCGCCACGGTGGTCATTTGTTGAATGAAACCGGAGGTGCTGGTGCCGATGGTTGAATATAAGCGAGAGCGGTTACTCCAGTACGATGTTTCGCCAACGTTTTGTTCGTATTTACGCTGGTTGAGCCCTTCCATACGATTGCTTTTGACGGTTTCTAGGCCATTCAGCGTTTCAATCAACAAACCGTTTTTAACCGTAGAGGCACCATAACTGTGGGAGATGGATTCATCGACAGGCCGACGAATCAACACCGTGATAACGAGAATCAACACCACCGAAACAATGGGTACGATCACCAAGTTGCCGCTAAAGACGTAAATGGCAAGCAGAAAGATAATGACAAACGGAATGTCGACCAGAGTGCTCATGGTCGCAGAGGTGATAAAGTCTCGAATACTTTCGAACTCGCTGACCATTTTTGCAAAAGAGCCGACGGAGGCCGGGCGATATTCCAGTTTGAGCGCTTGCACATGCGCAAAAATCTTAGAAGAAAGAATAACGTCTGATTTGCGTCCAGCGATATCAAGAAAGTAAGTACGTATTAACTTTAGAAGCAGGTCAAAGAAAAAGATAATGCCGATACCAATGGAGAACGCCCATAGGGTATCGAAGGCCGAATTTGGTACAACTCGGTCGTACACATTGCGTACATAAAATGGGCTAGCGAGTACGAATAGGTTAATCAGCACCGAGGCAATAATAACGTCGCGGTAGATGGGGAAGGAGAGCCTAAGCGTATCCCAAAACCAATGCTTACCGGCCTCACCAGTAACGAGTCGGCGCTCTTTATCAAATTGGTATTCTCGCTTGATGAAGAAACAAAATCCGGTGTAAAGCTCTTTCAAGCTGTCGATTTCCATCTCGACTTCGCTCAAACCTGCTTCGGGCCGAATGATGGTGGCTTTGTTGGTCGCGTTATCAAGGTGGGTTAACACACAGGCATGACCGTTGTGCAGAAGTAAAATTGCTGGCAGAACCTCAGGGACGATCGCATCTAAATCCCGATTTAAGAGTCTGGCAGTCAGCCCTGCTCGTTCAGCAGCACGAGGCAGCAGAGTCGTAGTGAGTTTGTTGTCCTCCAACGGGAGGCCTGCGGCTAGCGCAGTCGCTGTCACTGGCTTATCGTAAAGCTTGGCAACCGCAACAAGGCAGTCGAGCAATGGATCAAAGTGCGTGCGTTCAGGCGAGCCGGTATCCCAGCTAGCCTTCTGCTCGTCCATTTTCTGTTCCGTCATTTAATCTCCTAAACCTTACAGCCTAAATGGGTGGCAAGGTGTCATCGTCTGGTTTCGGTACCAGGCTATCCATATGTGAGCTAGAGCTGCCAGCCATCGAGTCATCATGTGCCGATGCCGCAGCATCATGCGCGGCGTTATTGGAATCGTCTGAACTCGCGTCTTTACCTGCAGCATTGGCGTCTTTGTTGTCTGGATCTGCAAGTGCTTTTGCATCCGCTTTCTCTTTGTGATGTGCGCTTAGATGGTCTGCAATCATGTTCTGCAGTGCATCGTTCGATTCATTATCGGCCGCTGAACCAAACACTTTTGAGGCCCTCTCATCAACTTCCGTTCCCATGGAGCCTGTATGGCTCTGTTTGAGATCGTGAAGCCGACTAAAGTCGACGTCATTTACTTCTGCTGACTCGTCAAATGCAAGCGTAATTGTTGGAATCGTAAGATCATCGACGACAGATTCATCGGGTTCGTCATTTTGAGTATTTGTGACAGGTGCCAAAGACATATCCTTTACCGCAATATGTTCAACGTAATGCCCACTGTGGCCGTGTGTCGCCTGCGCACTCAAATGCACTTCCACAAGCATCTGAGTCGCTGCGACACCACCTTGAGTAATCACAAAATGCTCAATAACATCTCCCGTTACACCGGTCCCAGTTTTATGCACGCCAGAATCTGGAGCCCCAGTGTTATAGGTCACTACACCCGTATTTGGATCGACCGAGAGCGAGCCATACTGCCCGTGCTCTGAGTGTTCTATTGCTCCTGTTTTAGGGTCTTGAACACCCCAGTTTCCGCTTGATCCCGTAGGACTCACCAGCGTTGCCGTCATACTCGTACCTCCGCCACTTAGCCCCGTAATCGTCGGAGGAGCGGTCATATCTGGTGTCACTTCAATATTCAGAACATTTTGAGCAGACTCGCCAACGGTACTGCTTCCTCCGGTGTCGACTACACGATAAGTCATAGGTGGCACGCTGCCGGTAAAGCCAGAAGCGGGATCAAATACATAATGCCCGTTGCCCTCTATCGTTAACGTCCCTACACCAGCAATGGTGTATGGGTTTCCGGGTGTTACCGCAACATATTGACCATTTGCTGTATCATGGATCTGAATATCGTGTAACACGAGATGCGCGTTGCTATCTGAATCGGTCGCGGCCGCGCTTGTTCCTTGGTCAGTGTCAGCGCCCGTAATAACATTGCCTTCAATCGCCCCGCTATGCTGTTTCCCTGAATCACTAAAACTGTGCAATACCGGGGCGTCAGCACTACCTTGCACATCAATGGTGAGGGTTTGCGTCGTCGTTGTTCCGTCTGTTGAGGTTGCCGTGACCGTAAATGTATCGTGGACGGTTTGACCCTGCTTCAAATCTTGTACATTTTGTTGGCTGTTATCGAGCGTGTAAACCCAGTGCCCATCCGCTTGCAAAGTAAGGTGACCATATTGGCCTGCCTGATTATTCAGTGGCGTTAACGAAGAAGACTCGCCAGCATCCGGGTCTTGCGTAGCGAGCACTCCAGAGACAGCGACTTTTGGTCCATCTTCTGTTACCTGGCCTGACGTGTCGCCCGTAATAACAGGCCCATCATTACGCCCTGTCAGCGTGATTTGAAAGGTTTCAGTCGCGATATTCCCTGCTTTATCTGTAACGTTAAAGTTAAATGTTTCTTGTTGGTGCTCATTCAGGCTCAGTGCTTGCGCCCGAGCGTCGGGCGTATAGGTGTAAGAGCCATCAGCGTGGATCACGAACTTACCGTAGTTGCCCTGTTGTTCGCCGAGCCCTCCGGTCACTTGAACACCGGTTTCGTCATCAACAATCAGGTTGCCATGAATGCTGGGCTGATCTTCATTCATGCTGGCATTGTTATCTTGCTCGGTGGCCACGGTGTCTTTGATAATCGTGTCAGTCGAGGTTGCAGTTGTGCCGTCATGACTGGTCGCATGCGCCGTCACGGTGAGTGTTCCGTCTTTTAAGGCAGAAAGGTCTGCGATTGTTTGATAAGTGCCATCTGCAGCAACGGTGATATTGGCCTTGTCGACGGTGACCGTTGTTGTGCCATCGGTGATATCAATGCGCTCTAGTGTTGACGCTACGCTCGGGTCGAGCGTACCTGATATAGCGGCCGCACCAGATTCGCTGGCATTCAAAACATTGTCCGCAGTATCAGCTATATCAACATTTACGATCGGTGTATCTGCCACAGCTGCTAAGGACATGGATGCAGAGGTAGCGACTGTCGCGCCCTGTGGGTCTTGTATATCGTAGGTGAAACTGACCGCCCCGTTGTAATCAGGATCGGGCGTGAAGGTATACGTTCCGTCTTTGTTGTCTGTGATCGTGCCGTGGTCTGCACTAAGGTTATGCACACTTAGCTGTACTGTTTCACCATGATCAACATCCGAAGCATTGGCCAGCAGTTGTGCCTCAGTTAACGTGACTGCAGTATCCTCTGTGCCGGCTGCTAAAGTCACACTCGATGAAACTACTGGGGCATCATTCGAACCATTGATCGTGACGGAAACCACATGGACGGTGCCGTCGGCACTGGTCACGGATATTCTGTCCTCCAGGTGTTCATTGACACCCAAGCGCTGCACTGCCTGATTACTGTTCTCCAGGCTGTAACTCCACTGTCCAGTCGCATCAACACTGAAGTGGCCGTATCTGGTTGCAGCACCCGTTTGAGTCTGGAAGTGATCTTCACCTGAATCAATATCGGTAATCGTCAGCTGACCACTAGCGGTCAGGGAGGTGTCTTCGGTGACGGTTTGTGCCGACACGCCTGCAATCGTCGGCGCGTCATTGCTGCCGTTTACCGTCACCTCAAGCACATGCGCAGTGCCGTCAACAGAGTGAATCGTCAGCGTCTCTTTAAAGGTGTCGCCGTCACCCAAGCTGTTTATGTTTGAGTTGTCATTGTCGACTTTGTAGAACCAGCGGCCATCGGCATGCAAGATGAATTGCCCAACGCCTTTGTCACCGGCGACCCATGAGCCGGTAGCTGCTGCGCCGCTGCCATGCACTGTGCCCGTCGGCGTAAACTGGTTTTGGGCGGTACCATCTGGGTCGACAACACGAACCAGGTTTTCTGCGGTATGTAGGCTTCCTGACGAATAAACGTGTTGGTCTTCATTCAATATTTGTTGATTTGGGGTCGTGTCGGTAATCACAGCCGCGTCAGGCGTGCCGGCTAAAGATATCGTGGCTTTTGCAGCAGAAGAATCAGCCAATCCATCGTTTACTGTGTACCCAAAGTGAACATCACCATTCACATCCTGGGCCGGTGTAAACACGAGTTTACCAATATCGGCTGTGGCTATGTCTTGGCCTGCCGTTACTGCACGCCCATCCAACGATAACGCACCCTCGGCCGGATCGGGCAGGGTGGTGATGGTGATATGGTGCATCGCGGCGCCAAAGTCTGCGTCGTGAAAGCCAAAGTCGGCGGACTTGAATGTGTATGCAGTGTCTTCCGTTCCACTAAGGGCGACGCTCGTAATGGTTGGCGCATCGTTGCTACCATTGATCGTTATATCAACCACTTTGGTTGTGCCATCGGCTGAAGTCACGGTCACATGGTCGGTCAAACTCATATTGACGCCCAGCGCTTTGACGACCGGATCGGTGCCGCTAAGCGTGTAGGTCCATGTACCGTCGGTTCGCATATCGAGCGTGCCATGAGCCCCGGCCAAACCACTTGCCGCTTTGAACGACGCCTCACCAGCATCTACATCGCTTATTGAGATTTTACCGCTTGCACTCATCGCTGACTGGTCGGTCACGGCGCCGGTGGCGGCTCCAATAGTGGGTGCATCGTTGGTACCGGTAATCGTGATCGTGAGGTTTTGAGTGTCAGTCGCACCCGCCGAGTCCGTAACTGTCACGGGAATAGTTAGGGTTTGTGTCTGACCATCGGGCAGCGACTGGTACGCGGCATCCTTGGGATTAAAACTCCAGCTACCATCGGTATTTAATTTGAACCCGTCGACAGAAGACGCAGGGGCATAGCTCAAATGGTCGCCACTATCTGGGTCTGTAGCGGTCAACTGGCCCGTTGCCTGCTGTCCGTCTTCATCGACAGTCACAGAAGCAATCGGGTTTAAGGTCGGGGCGTCATTGGTGTTGTTCACGACTAGGTTGAAGGTCGTGCTGACTGTAGCGCCCTGGCTGTCCGTCGCGGTGACCGTCACCTGTGTGGTTCCGACATCCGAGTTCTTTGGCGTGCCGGTGAAGGTACCTGTCGCAGGATCGAAGGTTGCCCAAGACGGAGTGCCGGAGGCACTGAGAGTCAAGCTGTCAGTCGCATCGACGTCAGAAAATGTGTCGACCGGCAAGGCAAACGTGAATGATGCGTCTTCATTGGCCGTTTGCGTCGTCACAGCATTTGCAACCACTGGAGCGTCGTTTGTGCCTTCAATGGTCACCGTAATCGTATGTCGCGTTCCATCAGCACTCGTCACCTCAAGGCTGTCGGTGAGCGTTTCTTTAGCCCCAAGCTCTTGGATGGCAGTTTGCGCGTTGTCTGCGGTATACATCCACTGTCCGGTCGCCGTGATTGCGAATTCTCCGAGGGACGCATTACCAAGCACATTCATCTGTTCGACAAACCTGGCTTCACCCGCATCTGCATCGGTGATGGTGAGCCGCCCGCTCACCTCTAAAGTTTTAAATGAAGAGACATTCTGGTCTTCTGTAACCGCGCCTGTATCTTGACCCGAAATAACAGCCGCATCGGCCACAGCTGCAAAGGACATAGATGCAGAGGCAGCGACCGTCGCGCCTTGGGGATCTTGTACATCGTAGGTAAAGTGAACAGCCCCGTTGTAGTCTGCTTCGGGAGTGAAAGTGTAGGTACCGTCTCTATTGTCTGTGATCGTACCGTGATCTGCATTAAGGTTATGCACACTTAACTTTGCTGTTTCACCATGATCAACATCCGAAGCGTTAGCCAGCAGTTGTGCTTCAGTTAACGTGACTGCGGTATCTTCGGTTCCTGATGCTAATTTGGCGTCACCACTTACGATTGGTGCATCATTGGTTCCCGTAACCGTGATATTGATTCTGTGCGTCGTACCATCGGCGGACCTGACTTCATAAATCACATCTCGGGTTTCACCCTCTTTCAGCGCTTGAAGCGCAGAGTTGCCGTTGGCAACCCGATAATCCCAGTTTCCGTGACGATCAATATGCAACTCCCCTTGAAAAGGGTCGCTGATGACTTTTTCGTTTCGAACCATCGGGTTTGTTGCAATGAAATGGTCTTGCCCTGCATCCGGGTCAGTGACAGAGAGGGAGCCCATTACCTGGATCGACTGTGCCGAGTCATGCCCAACATTGCGGTCTTCGGTGATAGAGCCCGTATCTTGGCCGGTAATGACAGCCGCATCCGCTACCGCTGCCAAATCCAGCGAAGCACTCGCTGCCGTACTGCCACCATGAGCATCTTGTACTTCGTAAGAAAAATGCACCGCCCCGTTGTAGTCTGCTTCGGGAGTGAAAGTGTAGGTACCGTCTCTATTGTCTGTGATCGTACCGTGATCTGCATTAAGGTTATGCACACTTAACTTTGCTGTTTCACCATGATCAACATCCGAAGCGTTAGCCAGCAGTTGTGCTTCAGTTAACGTGACTGCGGTATCTTCGGTTCCTGATGCTAATTTGGCGTCACCACTTACGATT
>NZ_LWFT01000533.1:0-911 GCF_001635105.1 Oleiphilus sp. HI0079 | reverse complement strand
GTCGATCTGGAACGGCAAAAATTGCGTGCTGAAGATGCAACCAAGGCGAAGAGTGAGTTTCTGGCCAACATGAGTCATGAGATTCGTACCCCTTTGAACGGTATCAATGGTATGGCGCAGATTCTCCAGCGCTCGGGCTTAAATAGCGATCAGCGTTCACAAATTGAAACGATTCTGACAAGCACCGGCAGCTTGACGCAGATTATTAACGACATACTCGATTTCTCGAAAATAGAGGCAGGAAAGATTGAAATTGAGCGTATGGATTTCAGCTTATTGGCGTTGATTGAGAGTGCCGTGGATCAAGTCACCATGCTCGCAAATAAATCCGAGAACCAGTTGGTTATTCAATACAGTTCTCGCCTACCTGAATACGTAAACAGTGACCCCAGCAGAATACGGCAAGTTATGCTGAATCTGCTATCGAACGCGAATAAGTTTACCAATGGTGGCGTTGTTGAGGTTCGTGCTGAAGTGATGGAGCGTATGGGTGATGCTTATTTTAAGATTTCGATAAAAGACAGTGGCATTGGAATTTCAGAAGACAAATTGGCATATATCTTTGAGGCGTTTTCGCAAGAAGATACATCTACAACACGCAAGTTCGGCGGCACAGGACTTGGTCTCACCATTTGTAAGCGACTCGCACAGCTGATGGGCGGCGATATTGCAGTGACGTCTACGCAAGGCAAGGGCAGCAGATTTAGTTTTTTCTTACCTTTAATCGAAGCCGATGTTCCCGAGAGCGAGGTGCGTTCAGGCCCTTTGCGACATATTAAGCCGATGATTTTTGATAACAATGAGGTCCGTCGTCGGGCCATGCGTAATCATCTGGAAAGTTGGGGGCTTGAAAGTGTTGTGTTTGAGGATGTGTCGGACTTTATGCTTGCCTTGCAGCAGTTAGTTGGAGA
>NZ_LWFT01000532.1:0-12222 GCF_001635105.1 Oleiphilus sp. HI0079 | reverse complement strand
CTACCAGAACGTGAGGCAGTGTCGGCAGCTTATTGAGCTGTAGCTGCTTTAAAAGCTTTTGTGAATTGGGCGGCATGTTAGTAAAAAATAATCTTTTATGGCTATTCACTCAGCTTAGACAATATTCCTTAAAAATTAAAAGTTTGCCGATTCTTTTTTATGTAGAGCATTAACCGTCTGGACGCTTTGTGTTCGAATTGATGTTTTTTTAAGCGCTGTCAATCCTTTTTCTTACTTAGCAAACTCATTAGAATTAGTCGCTAATAAAGATAACTCTCGCCCATCGAAATTATATGTTTCCTCGCGGTGCGGCCTGAACAATTATAAAGCGAGCAAGATGAACGTCGTTAAATTAGAAAAAACGAAATCCTCTCCACGTATCCCGCGCGTTTTAGCTATCACCGGTGGCAAGGGCGGTGTTGGTAAAACTAGCGTATCCGTAAATCTCGCAATCGCTCTGGCAAGGACTGGTTCAAAGGTGTGTTTGTTTGACGCGGATACTGGTCTGGCCAACATCAATGTGATGCTGGGCTTGCATCCGGCTTACACATTAGAGCATCTATTCACCGGTGAAAAATCGATACACGATATTTTGCTTGAGGGCCCTGCGGGTATCGACATTATCCCCGGAGCATCTGGATTTGCCCAATGTGTAGAGTTGGGCGTGAAAGAACAGCGCCGCCTAGTTGAGTCCATCAGTGAGTTAGAGCCAAAGTACGATTACATGCTTGTGGATACTGCTGCGGGTATCTCCCCAACCGTCTTGCACTTTATCGCCGCATCACAAATAGCCGCCGTTGTCATTACTCCTGAACCGACATCGCTAACAGACGCATTCTCTTTATTGAAGGTGTTGAGACGCCGAGGTTATCGTCGCAAAGTCGAGGTTATTGTAAACATGGCCTCAAACGCGCGACAAGCGGACAAGGTCTACCGTCGGTTCGAAGCGGCGGTGAAAAAGTATCTGGGACTGCAAACTGAGCAATTGGGCGCCCTATGGATGGATGAGAGCATGAGAACAGCTGTTTCCTTGCAGCGACCCGTTACTTTGTTCTCAAAAGAAGATCCTTCCGCAAAAGGTTTTTATCGTTTAGCGGAAAAGTTAGACAACTTGTTTGCAGGCCCCAAGGTGCCAAAACTTGCTTTTAGTTCTTATTGGAAAAAGCTTGTAGAGCGTTCGCAGGAGCTAGCAAGCAAAAAGGCAGAGCAGGAAGCCGCAGAGCGTGCACGTTATTCTTATACCTCTCCTTATTCTAACAACGCGCAGCCGCCTGTTTCGAGTCCCGATGTATCTCGTCCAGACGGCTTTCAGGTCAGAGAAAATAAACCAGCAATGGTTGTTGATTTGAACTCGAAGTCTTATCAAGAGTCTCTGTCTCAAGTGCAAAAACAGATTCTTGCGCAAAATAGTGGTTCTGCTGATGATCAATCCAGAACTTCAGAGAGTGAGCCTGCTGCTGGAGCGCGTAAGCCGTCAGACGAATTGCTGTCAGATGCTTCCGAAAATGCTTGGGTTGATTTACGCATTCGTATGAATCGTTTTTTTACTGACCCGAACACGACGCCGGAACAAGTTACAACGCTGATATCGAGCTGTATTTATGCGTATGGTGATCGTCTAGGTGATTCTGCCATCGACCTGCTGCATGGTTTGCTGAGTACATTAACGCCCGCATCCTTGAATGCAGAACATCGTCTCTTGTTGAGTGCCGAATACGAGCGTCTGGGCTTGGCGGATAGTGGAATAAGAGGCGCGTCTGAACCCGCATCGGTCACATCAAATTCAGAAGGCATTGATAACGAGGTGATTGAGGTTCAAGAGGCGGCTGCTGACGCGGTTTATGATGAGAGAGGCTTCGGTTCGCAAGCGAGTTTGGCTGAGCAGATTAGAAGTTCATCGAATAGTGTTCCGCTCGAGACCTTACTCGAGTCGATAAAATACGCCTCCCTGGTTGACTCAAGTCAGGACTGAGCGTAGTTTTTTGGTGCTGACAATATTGGGTTTGGCGCCTCAGCTTAAAGCAGATAACTAAGCGGATTGCTTCGAGAAGGATTGCTGACCCTCCACAGAACAATAAGAGGAAAAGCAATGTCGGAGCATCACGTCTATCCAGTCCCCGCAGATTTAGAAGCGTCTTCAAGCATTAATGAGAAGACTTATTTTGACATGTATAACGCTTCTATGGACGATCCCGATGCGTTCTGGGCTGAGCAGGCCAAGCGCATTGATTGGTTCAAGCCATTTAGCAAAGTGAAAGACGTTTCCTTTGCCTCTAAAGATCTTCATATTCGTTGGTTCGAAGACGGCGTCTTGAACGCTTCTTACAATTGCCTTGATCGTCATCTTGAAGAGAGAGCAGATCAGACGGCTATTATCTACGAGGGTGATGACCCCTCTGTTTCTGAACATATCTCTTATAGAGCTTTGTATGAGCGCGTATGCCGTTTGGCGAATGGCTTGCGAGAACTGGGTGTTCAAAAAGGCGATATTGTCACAATTTATATGCCGATGGTGCCCGAAACAGGTATAGCGATGCTTGCCTGTGCCCGAGTTGGTGCGGTGCACTCGGTTGTCTTTGGTGGTTTTTCCCCGGAAGCGCTTGCTGCCCGTATTGAGGATGGTCAGTCGAAATGGGTGATTACGGCGGATGAGGGAATCCGCGGCGGTAAGGCGATTCCACTTAAGAAAAATGTAGATCAAGCTTTGTCGATTGGGCAGCTTGATGTAGTGCAAAAGGTGATCGTGCTTAATCGCACTGGCGGCAGTGTCGATATGCTGGAAGGTCGAGATGTTTGGATGCATGCGTTGTCTGAGCGTCAAAGCAGTGAGTGTGAGCCTGAGCCAATGGATGCTGAAGATCCTTTGTTTATGTTGTACACGTCTGGCTCGACTGGAAAGCCAAAAGGCGTTTTGCATACAACCGGTGGTTATCTAACCTATGCGTCATTCACGCATGAAAAGGTGTTTGACTATCGCTCTGGCGAAGTTTACTGGTGTACGGCTGATTTTGGCTGGATAACTGGGCATACCTACATTCTGTATGGACCACTTTGTAACGGTGCTACCAGCGTCTTGTTTGAAGGGGTTCCAAACTATCCGGATGCTTCGAGGTTTTGGCAAGTTGTTGAAAAGCATCAAGTAAATATTTTTTATACTGCGCCGACGGCTATTCGTGCATTGATGGCCGCAGGAGACGATAAGGTGTCGGCGCACAGTCGCGACAGCATCCGCTTACTAGGCTCTGTGGGTGAGCCAATCAACCCTGAAGCTTGGGAATGGTACTACGAAGTGGTTGGTGAGAAGCGTTGTCCCATTGTGGATACATGGTGGCAAACGGAAACAGGAGGAATCTTGATTTCTCCGATACCCGGTGCGACAGCGCTCAAGCCGGGCTCGGCTTCTCGCCCTTTGTTTGGCGTAAATGCCGCTATCGTGGACAACGAGGGCAACCTTCTTGAGGGTGAGTGTGAGGGCAACCTCGTGCTACTTGATAGTTGGCCGGGTCAGATGCGAACAGTGTATGGAGACCATGCGCGTTTTATACAAACTTACTTCTCAAACTATGAGGGTATGTATTTCACGGGTGATGGAGCTCGCCGCGATGCAGATGGCTACTATTGGATTACCGGGCGCGTAGACGATGTTTTGAACGTGTCAGGGCATCGTATGGGCACGGCAGAAATTGAGAGTGCTCTAGTCGCTCATCCTGCGGTTGCGGAAGCCGCGGTTGTTGGCTATCCGCACGATATTAAAGGGCAGGGCATATATGTTTACGTTTCTATGATGGCGAATGCGGATGTTAGTGACGTTGATGCGTTGATCAGTGATTTGAAAAACTGGGTACGAAAAGAGATTGGACCTGTTGCATCGCCAGACTTGATTCAGATAGCGAGCGGCTTACCGAAGACGAGGTCCGGTAAAATTATGCGGCGTATTCTTCGCAAGATTGCGGCAAACGAACATGACAGCTTGGGAGATACGTCGACTCTAGCCGATCCAAGTGTCGTCGATACGTTGATCGACGGACGCTTGAATCGTTGAGCGTGGGATGGTGAATCGTCTTAGAAGTTAGAAAGGGCGCTCATTGAGCGCTCTTTTTTCTTGAGCAAGGTATCAATAAGCGAAGGTTCGCTTTTTTTCGAAGGCTCTGCTTCCTCATACCCGCTCACAATGATGAGATTTGATCCTTTTTTGTTCACTCGGTTGGAGTAAAACTGTTTAAAGGTATCGATCTTTAGTGCCGATACGGCGTCAATCAATTTCTGTTTACTATCGAAGCTGTAGTTTTGCTTGTCAATTTCGCTCCAATAACGATTACTCCGCTGTCCGATGTTGGTCTCTTTTTCCTCAAGTCGTGAGATGACGGCTTTTTTGTAGCGCTCAAAATCGGTTTCGAGCAACGCATCAATGCGTGGTTTTTCCGCCTCTAGGAAGCGAACGGTTTCATCTACGATCTTACTTGCTGGCGTGCTAGGGGACTGCACGATAAACGCTATCCCCGGAATTTCAAGCATTGGAAATGGGGTTGCAAAGACGATGTAGCCTAGCTGCTTCTCGGTGCGCAGTTGACCATAGTAATCATTGCTAATCGCTTGAGACAATACGCCATACAGGGCGCGTTCTGAGTAGTCCTTGGATTCACCTTGCATGTAGAAAACCATGCTGGTGTCAGGGTGGTCGATGGTTAGAGATATTGCCCAGTCTGCCTCTCCCTCTAAGTTAACAACTTGCGCTCGCTCTACCTTCTGAATCTTAGCGCTGGAAAGCAGGTGCTCCTTCACCAGTGCTGCCATACTCTCGGTTTGCTCTTTGTCGACGTTGCCATTGCTGAGGATGGCGGTATCAATGATGGAGAAAAATAGCTCTTTGAAAGACCGGAGCGTATTGATATCAATATTGTCGAGAGCGGCAAGTTTTTCCTCAGAAGACCAAGAAGGAGTAAGTACGCTTTCTTGTAAGGACTTAATGGCCTGTTGGAACGGTTTTTGTTCCTTTTCATTTTCTAATGAACGCTCTAGGCGCTCTTTGATGTTGTCAAAGCGCTCTTCTCGGAGAGGGCTCGTCTTTAAATTCTGAAGAATGGTTGCGAGGAGAACGTGTTGCTTATCGTTATAGCCGGCAATTTTTACGGTTACGCCACGAACGTGTTTATAGAGGTCATAGCTTAGTCCTGCAAGATAAGCTGGGTAGGAATATTCTACGAGGTTGTCGATCATCATGGAGACGAGAAGTTGGGTCATGACCATGTGCTCAACACGGTCCATTGCATAAGGTGATCTGACGCTCAAGAAAAACGTTGACTTGGGCGTCCCAAACTCCGTGTCGGTTGCGTGCCAAAGCTCAATACCATCTGCTGCATCAAGCTGCCTAGGGATGCTGTCATTTGTTACAGAGACTAAATCGGTATTGTCAGGGATAAATGCGTTGGGTTCGGGTAAGGCTAACGCTTCTAGAGGGCTTGCTTTTCTCAATTGATTGGTAAGGCTGATGGAGAGCGGCGCTACGGAATAAGGGGCTTTAAACCATGTAGTTTCTTTGTCCGTTTTTAGTCCCTGGGCTTTAACGCTTACTAAAACATTATCTGGTTTGAGATAGCTTAAGTAGTCTTCGATCAGTTCGGGCTTGAAGTCATTTAATTGGTAGAAAGCCGAGAGTACTTCGTGTGGTTTGAAGTCGTGTAATGTGGCGGAAAGAGAGCGAACGTAGCTCAGAGCTGGCGATTTCTCTTTAAATTTGAACCCGATGTCAGATAACTTGGCTTGCTCATCAAAGTAAAGCTTGGTGATGCCTTTCTGGTTCAGCAGTTCGATATAGCTAAATACCATCCCCATTATCTCATCCTGTTTCTTCAGGCCGCTTTCGGTTAGAGACATAGTGATAATAAACATGGCGTGCGCGCCGGTATCAAATTGCGTACCAGCCGACAGAGTATCAACAAGTTGTTTGTCTTTTAGTGCAGACAGGAGGCTTCCTTTTCCTTCATGTCCAATCAGGTTGGCTATGTAGCCCATTGGCTGAGAGTGAATGTGGTTCTTTGTTGATGGGATGGGGAAGCTCAAAGAAAGCGAGCGTGAATCCATCACACTCTCTACTTGGAGTTTTGCTGGTAGAAAACCACCCGCGAAAAACGGCTCGGTAATCGTTTTAACAGGAAGGTTTTTGTTTGGTATATCGGAAAAACGCGTTTCGACCCATTTCGCTAGCGTGCTCAGATCTTCTTTTCCCAGTACCGTAAGTTTCATTCGGTTGGCAGAGTATTGTACATCATAGAAATCGAGCAACGCAGATCTAAGCGTTTTACCTTCTTTGTCCACCAGTGTTTCGAGGTTACCAACGGCAAAGCGCTTGTAGGGGTGATTTGGAGCAAGCGTCGTTTTCAAGCTCTCTAGGTAACGCCGCCCGTCATCTTGGATCTTAGAGCTGTATTCTGAGTGAACGGCATTTACCTCTCGTTGAACATACTCTTGATTGAACAGGGGAGCAGTGAATTGTTGCGAAAACCGGTCTAAAGCTTCTTCTAAATAGTCCGCATTGACATCAAAAAAATAGTTTGTGTTCTGAAGAGATGTGTAAGCGTTATGCCCGCCACCATGCTCGCTGATAAATTTCTGGTAGGCATCGGGCTCTGGGTATTTGGCTGTGCCAAGAAAAAGCATATGCTCTAAGAAGTGTGCAAGGCCCGGGTAGTCTTCGGGGTCATCAGAGCTTCCTACATGAATATCCAAAGATGCGGCAGCTTTGTCGGCATCCTCATCTGAGATAAGCATTACATCTAGATTGTTATCAAGAGTGAAGTACGCGTATTCACGATGGTCATTGGGGCTTTTAATAACGTCCGTTTTTAACTCGGATGAGAAGGCTAATTGTGAAAAGCAGACAGTGAGAACATAGATAACAGATAGCTTGAATCGCATTAGCACTGGATGGAGCTCCTTGTTGATGCGGTGGAGAAAGTCTCTAGCTTATCAAGTCGTCGTTGCAGGTAAAGTGATAACGTCTTCATTCCATGTAATTGTTCCAAGCTCTCATATTATTCACTTGATAAAAAATGGAGTTGTTGCTCTAGGATGTTGTGAACTATATTGAGTGTATCGTGGCTAGTTGCAATCAAGGGCGATCACCTCCCTTAAACATATAGCCCTTTAAATAAAACTAAGAATCGCTCGATCATAGAGCATACAGTCTGCAACATTTAAGGATTAGATCATGAGTTATTTCGTAACCGGTGGAACCGGCTTCATCGGACGTTTTTTAGTGGAAAAGCTTCTTGCGCGCGGTGAGAAGATTTACTTGCTAATGCAAGATACCAGCATGCATAAATATGATGCATTGTTAGAGCGTCTTGGTGCGACTTCGAAGCAAGTTATTGCAGTGAATGGCTCGCTCACTAAAAAGAATCTTGGTATTTCCAAAGCAGATATGGACAAGCTCAAAGGTGACGTTACGAATTTTTATCACCTCGCCGCTATCTATGATTTATATGCTCCTGCAGAGGTGCAAGAAGCCGTCAACATTGAAGGTACACGCAACGCTATTGCTGCCGCTAAAGCGATGAAAGCAGGGTGCTTCAACCACGTCAGTTCAATCGCCGCTGCAGGTTTGTATCGTGGTATTTTCCGTGAGGATATGTTTGAAGAGGCGCAAAAACTAAACAACCCATACCTAAAAACCAAGCACGAATCTGAGAAAATTGTTCGAGAGGAGTGCAAGGTGCCTTGGCGCGTATACCGCCCTGGTATGGTGGTTGGACACTCTAAAACAGGCGAGATCGATAAGGTTGATGGCCCGTATTACTTTTTCAAAATGCTGCAAAAAATTCGCAGTGCAATCCCTCAGTGGATGCCTACAGTAGGTATCGAGGGCGGGCGTATGAACATCGTTCCCGTAGACTACGTTGTTGATTCGTTAGAGTATATTTCTCACGTTGAAGGCGAAGATGGTGGTTGTTTTCATTTGACTGATCCAGAGCCTCATAAATTGGGCGAGGTTCTCAACATATTCGCGAAAGCGGGGCATGCGCCAACCATGGCGATGCGTATTGACGCACAAATGTTTGGCTTCATTCCATCGATGCTGCGTAACGGTGTTAAAAACCTGCCACCAGTCAAACGCTTGACCAAAGCATTTTTAAATGACTTTGGTGTTCCCGAATCTGCGGTTGAGTTTATCAATTACCCTACGAGGTTTGATTCGCGTGAAACAGAGCGTGTGCTCAAAGGTTCAGGGATAGAGTGTCCGAATCTTGAAACATACTCCGCGCCGATTTGGGATTTCTGGGAGCGCAATCTCGATCCAGATCTATATAAAGATCGCACCCTGCGAGGCACGGTGGAAGGAAAGGTCTGTGTAATTACAGGCGCCACCTCAGGAATTGGGTTGGCGACAGCCCGTAAGTTGGCTGAAGCTGGTGCGATTACATGTATTGCAGCGAGAACAAAAGAAACGCTTGATGAAGTGAAGCACGAGCTTGAGCAAGCTGGTGGCGATGTTCACGCATATCAATGTGACTTCGCAAACATGGAAGACTGTGACCGCTTTGTTGCAGAGGTGTTGAAAGATCATGACCACGTAGACTATTTGGTAAATAATGCTGGACGCTCAATTCGTCGTTCAATCAATCTTTCATTTGATCGCTTCCACGATTTTGAGCGTACGATGCAGCTCAACTATTTTGGTTCATTGCGTCTGATTATGGGCTTTGCTCCTAAAATGCTTGAAAATAAAAGAGGCCATATTGTTAATATTTCGTCGATCGGTACCTTGACGAATGCGCCGCGTTTCTCTGCTTACGTTGCGTCGAAATCTGCGCTAGATGCCTTTTCTCGTTGTGCTGCTGCGGAGTTCTCGGACAGCAATGTTACCTTTACAACGATTAATATGCCGTTGGTGCGTACGCCAATGATTGGGCCTACGAAAATTTATGACTCTGTGCCTACTTTGACGCCTGAAGAAGCGGCAGATATGATCGCAGAAGCTATTATTTATCGCCCTAAACGAATCGCGACGCGATTGGGCATCTCCGCTCAGGTTCTGCATGCTTTGGTGCCGAAGGCGGGCGAGATCATTATGAATACGGGTTACAAAATGTTCCCAGACTCAGCTGCGGCGCAGGGTAAGGATCAGACGTCGGATAAGCCTAAAGTCTCTACTGAGCAAATGGCGTTTGCGGCTATCATGCGTGGCATACATTGGTAGTGACTTGCCAATGTGTTTGTTGAAATCCCGGCCTTGTGCCGGGATTTTTTGTTATTGGCCTGGTTGAAAAACGCTCTGATTATTGGTCATTTTAAAATGTAATAGAACAGTAGTTGGAGTCAGCAGGCAGTAGCGTTAACATAAGCGCGGGTTTCACCTCGAGAGAGGAATGTTTTTATAATTTCAACCAAAATAATTTGGAGATAATAAATGAGCGTATTAGTCGGCAAGCAAGCACCTGACTTTACAGTACCAGCAGTACTAGGTGATGGTTCAATCGTGGACGAGCTTACTCTTTCAGAAGCAATCAAGGGTAAGTACGGTTTGGTTTTCTTCTACCCGTTGGACTTCACTTTTGTTTGTCCTTCTGAGTTGATCGCGCTTGATCACCGTATGGATGATTTTAAGGAGCGTGGAGTTGAAGTAATCGGCGTTTCTATCGACTCCCACTTTACACACAACGCATGGAGAAACACTCCTGTTGATAAAGGCGGTATTGGTGCTGTTCGTTACACCCTAGCTGCGGATATGAATCACGACATTTGTAAAGCATACGATGTGGAGTCTGAGGGTGGTGTAGCATTCCGTGGTGCATTTCTCATCGACAAAGAAGGCATGGTTCGTTCGCAAATCGTCAATGACCTTCCATTAGGTCGTAATATGGATGAATTAATTCGTTTGGTTGATGCACTTCAATTCCACGAAGAGCATGGCGAAGTATGCCCTGCAGGCTGGAACAAAGGCGACAAAGGGATGGATGCTTCTCCCGACGGTGTTGCTAAGTACCTTTCAGAGAATGCTGAAGGTTTATAAGTCTTAGCGTTAAGACAAAAAAGCCGAGCGTTTAGCTCGGCTTTTTTGTTACTGGCTGAATGATCTATTTTGCATTAGCTGCGCTTAGTATGTTATCGGCCAACCGCCTAGGGTTTTCCATTTATTGATGATCGTGCAGAAAAGTTCGGCTGTTTTTTCAGTATCGTATTTTGCGGAGTGGGCCTCATGACCGTCAAAATCGATTTTGGCTGCAGCGCATGCTTTTGCAAGTACAGTCTGGCCAAAGGCCAATGCCGAAAGTGTATTGGTATCAAAGCTAGAAAAGGGATGGAATGGATTGCGTTTTATTTCAGCTCGCTCTGCTGCTGCGAAGACAAAACCGTGGTCAAAAGAAGAGTTATGGCCAACCAAAATGGCTCTTGTGCATCCGGTGCTTTTAACGGCTCTTCTAATCGGCGTAAAAATTTTGTCCAATGCGACCTTTTCAGGTTGTGCATTTCTATAAGGGCAATGAGGGTCTATACCTGTAAATTCAAGCGCTGACTTTTCGAGGTTAGCTCCTCTGAACGGCTCAACGTTGCAGTGCACAGTCTCTTTCCTATAGAGATTACCATCACTGTCCATATCAAGAATGACGGCTGCAATTTCGAGCAAGGCATCTGTCTTGGAATTGAACCCTGCTGTCTCTACATCGATCACAACGGGAAGAAAACCGCGAAACCGTGATGCTATGGAATGAGAATTGCTATCTTCGTTATCATTACAATCGTGTTCTGGGGAATTTAGGTCTGACACGCTTTATCCTTACTACCGTCACTCGCATAGACGAGTATAACAGAGCTATATTGATATTTGATGCGTCCGAGGCAAAGAATTGCCTGTATCGGCGTAATGCTGCCA
This sequence comes from Oleiphilus sp. HI0079, assembly GCF_001635105.1. Taxonomy (NCBI): domain Bacteria; kingdom Pseudomonadati; phylum Pseudomonadota; class Gammaproteobacteria; order Oceanospirillales; family Oleiphilaceae; genus Oleiphilus; species Oleiphilus sp. HI0079. The sequence continues at coordinate 1,352 of NZ_LWFT01000532.1, read as the reverse complement.
TATGAAGAAGGGATGACCGTTGTTGAAGAATGCCGTTTTGACACTTATAGGTCTCGTGCTATCTAGTCAAAGCTTCGCTGAACAAGAGCAAGAGCTTCGATTTCTAGCGCCTATTGACCGCAGTGAGTGGTATATATCTACTTCAATTTTTGAGTGCAGTATTATTCACGAAATTCCTCGTTACGGGCAGGGGATTTTTTATCATGAGGCTGGCGAAGAGCTCTTTTTCTATTCGCAGACAACGTCCAATCCAATGAAGCCGGGTGAGGCGGCGCTCGTTATCGAGGCTTCATCTTGGCGTCCAGGGAATGTCGTGCGTGATCTTGGCTATGCCAAAGTGGTTGATAGCGATAAGCCGATCTCTGTAGAGAGCCGTCGAGCGCAAGATATGATGAAGGGTTTGCTTGAGGGTATGAGCCCTACATTTACTCGACAAGCTTGGTATAGCAATGCATCGGTTCGTTTGTCGTTAAATAGCATTGGTTTTGCTAGCGTTCATGGCGCGTACCTGGATTGTATCTCCTCGCTTCTTCCAGTGAACTTCAGGCAAGTCGAGAGGACACGTGTCCATTTTGAGGTCGACAAATCGATTTTGTTGTCGAGTGACAAAAAGAACCTCGACATGGTTGTTTTATACGTTAAAGCCGATAGCACAGTGACGGCAATATACGTGGATGGTCATACCGATTCTTCGGGCAGACGTATTTATAACCGCCGACTATCAAAAGAACGCGCAGAGACAGTGACTCGTTATTTAACGAGCAAGGGTGTTAACGCCGATATGATTCAAACGCGTTATCACGGAGAGCGTTACCCGGTTGCCGATAATACCACCGTGCCCAATAAAGCGAAGAACCGACGCAGTACTGTTCGACTTGTTCGCGGTGAAAGCCTTTCTATGCCGACAAAAGAAGCCCCCGAGGGCGAGCTGAATTAGACATCGTCCTTGGTTGTTTTTCGGACGCCTTTTTCAGTAGAATACGCACCCCCTATATTTAGCGAACTCTATTACGGCACTTGGAGCATTTATGTCGAAGATAAACAAGGTTGTTTTGGCCTATTCTGGTGGTCTGGACACTTCCGTTATCGTCAAATGGTTGAACGAAGAGTACGGCTGTGAAGTCGTAACTTATACTGCAGACCTTGGTCAGGGCGAAGAAGTTGAGCCAGCCCGGGCGAAAGCCGAAGCGCTAGGTGTAAAAGAAATTTACATCGAAGACGTACGTGAAGAGTTCGTGCGTGACTATGTCTACCCGATGTTCCGCGCCAATACGATCTATGAAGGTGAATACCTTTTGGGTACATCCATAGCGCGCCCACTCATTGCTAAGCGTTTGATTGAAATCGCCAAT